>JAYSLR010000673.1:0-9871 GCA_043725365.1 Rhizobacter sp.
TCCGCTTTGACCAGAACCAGTACACCTGGAAAAGCGATTCCTCGCAGCTGCTGCGTGCCGGGATGCTGCGCTGGGGCAGCAACCTGTTTCATTTCGGCATCCTGTTCCTGTTCTTCGGCCACATGGTCGGGCTGTTCACGCCCCACAGCGTGTACGGCGTGTTCATGAGCGCGGCGACCAAGCAGACCCTCGCGGTGGTGGCCGGCGGCACGGCCGGGGCGGTGTGCTTCGTCGGCCTGTCGCTGCTGCTGTATCGGCGCGTGTTCGACCCGCGCATCCGGCTGACCAGCCATCGCACGGACATCGCGATCCTGGTGATCCTGTGGGTGCAGCTCGTGGTGGGCCTGATCACGCTGCCCTTCTCGTGGCAGCATGCCGACGGCGGCACGATGCTGATCCTGGCCGATTGGGCGCAGCGCATCGTCACGCTGCGCCCGGTCGATGCGACGGTGCTCAGCGGGCTGCCCTGGCCCTACCTGTTCCACATCGTGTTCGGCATGACGATCTTCCTGCTGTTTCCGTTCAGCCGCCTGGTGCACGTGTGGAGCGGGTTCGCCACCGTCAGCTTCCTGTTTCGTCCGCACCAGGTGGTGCGCAGTCGGCGCCTGAACGTGCCGGTCGGACACAACGAGCCGCGCCAGCCACGCGCGGGAACCTGAGTTTCGGGAGGGATCACCATGTTGGTCGAGACGGTCGATTTCAGCGATGCGGCACCGGCCGGCGTTGCCGCAGTGGCGCGTATCAACGGCGTGGCCTTGAACCGGGACGGCGAGATGCTGCCGGTGGAGGAGCTTCGCCAGCGTGCGAACACCGAGTTGCTGCGGCAGGCCGCGATGCGCGACGGCCTGCTCGACGCGGCCGACGCCGCGCCGGTGGACGGCGCGATCAGCGAAGCCGCGTCGCAGGCCATCGACGCGTGGCTGGAAGCCGAGCTGAAACTGCCCGAGCCGTCGGACGAGGCGTGCGAGCGGCATCACGCCGCCCATGCGGCGCGCTACCGCACCGGCGAGAAGGTGCGCGTGCGCCACATCCTGTTTGCCGTCACGCCCGGGATGGACGTGGTCGCCCTTCGTAATCGTGCCGAGACCTGCCTGCTCGACGTGCGTTGCCACGATGGCAAGGCCAGCGACGGCTTCGGGCGGTCGGCGCGCGAGTTGTCGAACTGCCCGAGCGGCGAGCACGGGGGCGAACTGGGTTGGCTTGACCCAGGAGATTGCGCTCCCGAGTTCGCTCGCGAGCTGTTCGGTCACGTCGAAGTGGGCGTGCTGCCCCGGCTGGTGCACAGCCGGTTCGGCCTGCACGTGGTCGAGGTGCTGGAGCGCGAGGCCGGCGTGCAGCAGTCGTTCGACAGCGTGCGCGGCGCCGTCGCGATGGCCTTGCGCCAACAGGCCTGGGTCACGGCATTGCGCCAGTGCATGCAGTTGCTGGCAGGGCAGGCGCATGTCGAGGGCGTCGACCTCGACGCCGCCAACACGCCGCTGGTTCAATGAGAGGGCTCGCCTGCATCGACGGGCGACGGACCGGCTGACGCGACGCGAATGGACTATCAGACCGTCCGGGCCGTGCACGTCGGCTGCGCCGGCATCAGCATCGGCCTGTTCGCAGCGCGGGGCACGATGCAGTGGGGCGGCATCGACTGGCGGCGCTGGCGCTGGTTGCGGATCGCACCGCACCTCAACGACACCGTGTTGCTCGGCGCCGCGATCACGCTGGCCGTGATGAGCGCGCAGTATCCGTTCGTGCAGACCTGGCTGACGGCCAAGCTGCTGGCGCTGTGTGCCTATGTCGCCGTGGGCAGCGTCGCGCTGGGAAGGGACGTGCCGCCGAGCCGACGACGCATCGCGTTCGCGGTGGCGCTGCTGATCGTGGGCTACATCGTTGCCGTGGCGATCACGCGTTCAGCCAGCGTGGGCCTGTTGTAGCGCCGCGGCGGGCATCCGGTGACGTTCAGGTGAACTGCACGGGTTGGCCCTGCACGTCGAACGGGATGAACCCGCCGATGCGGCCCGACTTGATCGACTCGACCATGCGTTGCAGGGGAGCCTCGGCCTGCAGCGAGCTTGGCGGGGCATTGCCGGTGCCGGACAGCGCGGCGACGAACACGATGTCCCAGGCCTGATCGAGTTGACGCGATTCGTCCCGCAGCGCCTCGAACGAGGCCAGTTCGTCGGGCGCCTTGTCCACGCACATCAGCGGCGTCAGCGTGCCGCCTTCGCCGGCCTCGAAGCGTGCGCGTTGCTGGGCCGTCGCGTCGTCCGGCACGCCGGCGGTGGCGAAGACGAACAGCAGGCGCTGTGGCTCGGGCTGCTCGCGTGCCGAACGCAGCAGATCGTCGAAGCTCGACAGGGTCATGGTGGGCTTTCGTTCCAGGGTCGATCGGCATGCAGCAGGATGGTCACCAGCAAGGTCGAATCCGAGGTCGCCTTCAGGGCATGGGGCTCGTCGGCGTCGAGCATGACGAGTTGCCCCATGCCCAGATGGCAGGTGCGCGACGGTGTCGTGACGACCGTGTCGCCTTCCAGGCAGTGCACGGTGATGGCACCCCGCACACGGTGTTCCGGCAGGCCTTGCCCGGCGGGCAACACCAGGCGCATCAGCTGCAAGGCCTGGGTCTTCAGCAGGCTGGTGGTGACCGCGTCACGCAGCCCGGCACCGAGGGGCCGGACATCGATGACGTCGAGAGCTTGGGCGTGTTGCAATGCCATCGGAACTCCGTCAACCGTCCTTCCCGTCCAGCCGTGAACTCAGCAGCCAGGGCGTGAAGACCCACAGGTAGAGGACGAAGGCGCTGCACCAGGCGATGGCCGCAGCGATCAGCGTCGCGCCGTACGGCAGGCCGTGCGGCGCGACCAGCGGTGCCAGCGCACGCAGGAGCGCGGCCGCGAGCACCAGCCCGTAGGCGGCGACCTCCGGCTTCGAGACCCGCAGCGCTCGACCGGTATGGCCGCGCGCGGTTCGCGTGATCATCCCGATGATCAATCCGCCGGTGGCGCCGACCGCGAACGCGTGCACGCCCGCCGACACGCCCAGCACCCCCAGCTCCGCCAGCGCGAGCAGCGCGAGCCCGATCGGAATCCAGGTATAGGCGGCGTGCAGCACCCACAGGATCGGGCGCCGGCGCGTGACGAGGGGCTGCCAGGTCCAGAGCCGCAGCGCCTGGAGCACCGCGGCCAGCCCCAGCACGACGGCCGGGAGCGGCCCCTGCGGCGCGAACACCCAGCAGGCCAGTCCGAGGGCCGTCAGCGCGACGGTGGGTCGCTCCAGCCTCGGCTGCAAGCGCAACTTCAGGCCGGGCGTGGCGCTGAGCGTGAAGGCCGGGATGACCCGGCCTGCCATGACGCTCTCGAGCAGGACGATCAAGGCCAGGCCCGCGTGCAGGGCCGTCATCGGTGCCACGTCGACCAGGCCCAGCGATGCCAGGTGGAAGACGGCGTTGGCGCCGGCCAGCAGCAGCAGGATGCCCGCCAACGGCAGGTTGCGACGATTGCCGGCGCGCAGAAGCACCGCGGCCAGCAGCCCGGCCACCAGGGGCAGGAGCAGCACGTCCAGGGCCGCATACAGCGGGTACGGCGCCAGCAGCGCCGCGGCGCGCGCCGCCAGCCAGAGAAGCGCGAGCGCGGCCAGCGTGACCCCGCGCGGCGTATGCAAGCCGGTCCATGCCTTGCCGGCCGTCAACAGGAAGCCCACGATGACCGCGGCGGCGAATCCGAAGATCATCTCGTGCGCGTGCCAGAGCAGGGGGGGCATCGTCATCGGCATCGCCACCGTGCCCAGGACGATCGCGACCCACAGCGGAATCGACAGCGCCGCAAAAGCGGCGGCTCCCAGATAGAACGGCCGAAAGCCCAGTCGCAGCAGCGGCAGGCCCTTCAAGGGCGGGGCGCTCGCTGCAGCGGGCGCAGAGACGAAGATGGTGAGCGGGGGCGAGTTCATCGATGTCGACGACCGGATCGCGCCCGATGGTCGGGCGCACGCGGCACTGGGGGCGCATAAGAGGCATGCAAAATGCATGTTATCGTGCGCGCGGGTCAAAGGCAATGCAAATACCCGTGAACCTCCAACATCACGCGAAGGACATCCCCATGACATCTTCCGATTCACTCAGCGACTTGATCCTCGAGCAGGCGGCCGAAGCGGTGGTCTATGCCAACCAGGAGGGTGTCATCGAGCGCTGGAATGCCGCGGCCGTGGCGATGTTCGGCTATTCCACTGCCGAAGCACTGGGGCAGAACCTCGACCTGATGATTCCCGAACGTCTGCGCGATGCGCACTGGCGCGGCTTCAACGCCGCGATGGCCAAGGGCAAGACACGTCTGGGCGGGCGCCCGACGCTGACGCGAGGACAGCACAAGTCAGGGCAGAAGCTGTACGTCGAGATGAGTTTCGCGCTGGTCGTCGATGGTGCCGGATCGCCGCTCGGTTCGGTGGCGGTGGCCCGCGACGTCACGGAACGGGTCGAGCGCGAGAAGGCGACCGCTGCAGGTGCAGCGCGCACGCCGTGACCATGGGGCGGTCGCGCTGCCACGGAATGGGCTGGCGGATTCGACCCACCCCGCTCACGCAACGTTCCTGAAGGTCTCATGCGACTCGCCGAGTACACCGACTACACCCTGCGCGTGCTGATGTACTGTGCGTCGCGCACGGACCGCCTGGTCACGATCGCCGAGCTCGCCGAGCAACACCGGATCTCGAAGAACCACCTGATGAAGATCGTCAATGCCCTGGCGCGCCAGGGCGTGATCGAGACGACCCGGGGGCGCGGCGGCGGGCTGCGACTGCTGATGAATCCCCGGGACATCCGGGTCGGCGACATCGTGCGCAGCTCCGAGACCGACTTCCGTCTCGTGGAGTGCTTCGACAGCCGCACCAACGACTGCTCGTTGACCCCGGACTGCCGGTTGAAGGGCGTGCTCGGTTCCGCGTTGAAGGCCTACTTCAGGGAACTCGACGCCGCGACCCTTGCCGACATCACGAGCCCCGAACCGACCGGGCGAACTTCAGCGACCCGGTCTGCGCCGGGCGCCGTGAGTGTCGTGCGGATGACAGCGCCGATCTCGCGCCGGCGATCGACGCCCAAGCTCGGCGCTTAGCGACAGACCGGCCGCGGGATGGGCGGCTTTCAGAACTTGCGGCTCCAGGCCAGACCCGCGGAAGTCTGGCGCATGCCGATCGTTTCGTTGCCGGCCGCGCCATCGAACAGCGTCGGTGCATTGAACAGCGAACCGCCGCTGACGGTTTGACGCGGTGCAACCATCAGTGCGCCGGTGAGTTCGCTGTCGGCGCTCACGGCCCAGGTGAAACCCAGCGTGTAGTGTTTGGTCACGACGCCGGGGGCCAGGATGTTGAAGGTCACATCGGACGATCGGATCGGGTTCTGACCCTGGTTGTAGCCGGCACGCAGCGTCAGCGCGTCGTTCATCTGCCAGGCGAGGCCGAGCTTCACGACGCTGATGTCCCTCCAGCCGAACCCGGGACCGTTGGCGGCGCCGAGCGGGGCCACCGGCAGGCTCGGGTTCCCGACCGATGCGACACCGGCATAGTTGATGCGTCCGTAGTCGAGGGCGATCGTCCACGCGGCATTGGGCCTGAAGGCCACGCCCAGGCTGTAATTGGATGGAATGTCGAAATCGCCCCCTTCTGCGAACAGGCCGGCGTACTTCTTGAACTTGCTCATGTACACCTTGCTCGAGTAGCTCGCCCCGACGCTGACGGCATCGCTCAGCCGGCCCATGTAGCCCACGCGCAGGCCGGCCCCATAGGCGCTGTCGGTGCCGCGGTTGGTGACGTTGCCGGGCGAACCGGTGAACGGCGGAAAGCCCGGCGCGTTGTCGAAGGCCTGCAGGCCATAGGCCGAGAAGCGCTGATAGCCCAGCAGCACGGACGCGCCGACCGAATGCTGCGCGTTGAGCTTGTACGACAGCGTCGGCGCGATGATCAGCTGCGACATGTTCACGCCGAGGCTGCCGCTGCCGCACAGCATGTTGGCTGCGCCGGCGCCGCAATCGAAGTTGCCCTGCGGGTAGTTGGTGTTCATGCCGCCGTTGCCGAAGACGGACACGCCCAGCGACAGGTCGGCGCGGATCATTTGGTTGTATCCGATCTCGGGGATCGCGAAGTTCTTGCTGTTGCTGTCCACGCTTCCGTTCAGCGTCGCGAAGCCGGCACCGCTGCGCTCGGCATCGCGCACCGGGCGGAACCAGTCGAGGCCGATGTCGAACCGTGAACCGGCCCAGACCATGCTGGCCGGGTTGTTGGCGCCGCCGAAACTGTCCTGGGCGAGGGCAGTGGAAACGCCCCCCATGCCCTTGGCCTTCATGCCGTAGCCGTGCGCAAAGTAGCCGTCGGTGGCCATCGCGGAGCTCGCTGCGAGCAGGGCGACGAGCGGGGCGAGTCTGAGGGTCGTGCGGGCTGCGTTCATCGTTTGTCTCCGGTGTCGTTGTGGTGAAGATCGGGAGGGCTTGCTACCAGCGGGCCATCAGGCGTCCCTTGACGACCTTGGATTCCCACTGCCTGAGGGGGCTGTTGCCCTTCTTGATGCAATCGCCGCTGCGCACGTCGAACACCCACTGGTGCTTCGGGCAGGTCAGCGTCGTGCCATCCAGCGCCAGATGCGGGATGTCGGTCGTCTGGTGCGGGCAGCGGCTGTCGTAGACGCGCAGTCCCTTGGCGTCGCGGTAGACGAACAGCCCGCGGCCGTCGCACTCGACGCGCGTGACCTCGCCGGCGCAGAGGTCGGCAGTCGCCATCACGTCGTGCCATTCCCCCTGTGCCGCCCAGGACTCCGGGTCGAACTCCGGAATGTTCATGTCCAGGATGATGTCGACGGCCCAGACGATCTTGGCCAGGCCCAGGGTCGGGAAGGCCATCAGCAGCGCATCGAGCACCTCCATCGGCGTGCAGCCTTCGCGCAACGCCCGCCCCAGGTACTGGCGGAAGCCGCGTTCGGTCTGCGCGTGCACCTTGGTGATGACGGAGATGAGGTTGCGGGTCTTCGGGTCCAGGTGCTTGCCGCACTCCTTGAGGAACTTGAAATAGTGGCCGACCGCGTCGGGGCGGGCCTTCAGCAGGTAGTTGAGTGCGTCGCTCATCGCGCAGGGGGCTCCAGAGACGTTGGGTGGACGCCGGCACGCGCCGACGGGGCCGCCTGTCGAACCGCGTCGCCCGCCCGGACCCAGTGTCGTCTTCGCTGCTATTAGCGCCCGGCGGCCGGTGCACCGTCTATAGCCGGGACGGGTAATTCCACCGTAACCCTTATGGGTAATGCAGCAGGTCGGGTCAGAACCGATGGCGAATCGACCGCCGTCTGATTCCAATCAATGCTGCGGCCATCGTCATACCGCAATGTGTGGCACTGTCCGAATGTCATGAATCTTCCTGTTGCCAGTTCCGAGACCCGAGCCGAGCCGCGCGCGGTGGGGCGCGCGTTGCCGGTCGCCGGCATCTTTGCCGAGATCACGGCGGGCCTGGCCAATGGCAACGATCTCGAGACGCTGCTCGTGCGGTTCCTGGCGCCGCTGTTGCGCCTGTCGGGAGCGCATGCCGGTGTGGTGCGAACGCTGACCGAAGACGGTGAGCGCATGCAGCTGGTCGGCGAGCTCGGCCTGCCGGCCGAGGTGCTGGCAGCCGAGCGGCTGGTGGACCGTCACTGCGGTGCGTGCGGCGCGGCCGCCGACACCGATGCGCTGACCTGGGGCCTCGATCTGCGCCCGTGCGCGAAGCGCGGCGCGGCGGCCTATTTCGATCAGCGCTGCAAGCGCGTGCTGGCGGTGCCGCTGCGTCACCGCGACACGGTGCTCGGCATCTACACGCTGTTCTTCGACCAGCTCGGCGAGCTCGGGCCGGAGATCGAGGCGGTGCTGCGCTCGATCGGCGAATTGCTCGGCCTGGCGCTGCACAACGCGCAGCTCGAACGCGAAAACCTGCGTGCCACGGTGCTGAACGAACGGCACCTGATCGCCAGCGAGGTGCACGACTCGGTGGCGCAGACGCTGGCCTACATGAAGATGCGCCTGCCGTTGCTGCAGGATGCGATGCTGCAGCACGACGACGAACGCTCGATGAAGTACTTCGGCGACGTGAAGCGCGCGGTCGGCGAGGCGCATGCGAGCCTGCGCGAGATCCTGACGCATTTCCGCACGCGCATGGATCCGCAGGGCCTGGTGCATGCGCTCGGCGGCATTGCCGCGGGGTTCTTCGACCGCACCGGCATCGCGCTCGAGTTCGAACACGACGCCGCCGATCCGCGCCTGTCGGTCGAACAGGAGATCCAGGTGTTTCTGATCGTCCAGGAGGCGCTCGCGAACATCGCCAAGCACTCGCTCGCGCGGCAGGCGCGGCTGACGATCCGCCAGCGGCCGGGGCAGTGCGAGATCACCGTCGAGGACGACGGCTCGGGCATGGCGGCCATGGCCTTGCTGTCGCACGAGCGCGCGTCCGGCAGCCAGTCGCACCTGGGGCTGGACATCATGCGGGAGCGTGCGCAGCGCCTTGGTGGCAGCGTCGAGCTGAGCGAGCGCGAGGGCGGGGGGACACGGGTTCGCCTGACGCTTCCGCTCGGTGCCGGCAGGGGCACGGCATGACGAAGCAGATTCGCGTCGCGCTGGTGGACGACCATGCGCTGTGCCGCAACGGCCTGACCGAGCTGCTCGAGCACCGGGGCGGCATGAAGGTGGTCGGCACGACCGGCAACCCCGACGAGGTGGTGCCGCTGCTTCGCGAGCACCAACCCGACCTGCTGGTGCTCGATCTGCGCATGCCGACCACCGACGGGCTGAGCCTGCTGCGCCGGATCCGCTCCGAGGGTTGCGAGACGCCGGCGGTGATCCTGACGATGAGCGACGCCGAAGACGACATGGCCGCGGCCCTGCGCGGCGGCGTGCGGGGCTATCTGCTCAAGGACATGGAGCCGGAGGACGTCATCGACGCCATCGGGCGCGCCGCGCGCGGCGAGGTCGTGCTGGCGCCGGCGATGACGCTCAAGTTCGCGAAGATGCTGCAGACCGGCCAGAAGAGCTCGGCCAAGCGCGATCTGTTCGCGTCGCTGACCGAGCGCGAGCGCGAGATTCTCGGCCACCTGGCGCGCGGCGAGAGCAACAAGGCGATCGCGCGCGAACTCGACATCAGCCACGACACCGTCAAGCTGCACGTGCGCCACATCCTGACCAAGCTGAACCTCACGTCGCGCGTCGAAGCGGCGGTGTTCGCGGTCGAGTACCGGAACTCGCCGGACGACGTCACGCGCTGAACGCCAGCTCCTCGCCGACCACGCCCTGCGCCGGGCCGAACCAGGCCAGCGAATCACGCAGCCGGACCACTTCGCCGACGATGATCAGGCAGGGCGATTCGAGACCGCCCGCCGCCACGCGCGACGCGAGGTCGCGCAGGCTGCCCGTGACGACCCGCTGGTCGATCGTGGTGCCCTTCTCGATCACCGCCGCGGGCATGTCGGCGCTCATGCCGTGCGCGACGAGCTGGGTGCAGATCTCGTCGAGCGCCCCCAGCCCCATGTAGATCACGACGGTCTGGCGCGGCCGCGCCAACGCCTCCCAGTCGAGGCCGGTCGTGCCGTCCTGCAGGTGGCCGGTGACGAACACGCAGGCCTGCGCGCAGTCGCGGTGGGTCAGCGGGATGCCGGCGTAGCACGACACGCCGCATGCGGCGGTGATGCCGGGCACGACTTCCACGGCGATGCCGGCTTCGGCGAGCGTCTGCATCTCCTCGCCGCCGCGCCCGAAGATGAACGGGTCGCCCCCCTTGAGTCGCACCACGTTGCGGCCCTGGCGCGCGAGCCGCACGAGCAGCGCGTTGATCGATTCCTGCGGCATCGTATGCCGGTCGCGCTGCTTGCCAGCGTAGATGCGCTGCGCGCCCG
>JAYSLR010000674.1:0-2364 GCA_043725365.1 Rhizobacter sp.
ACCGCATCATCCAGGTCGCGCAGCCGGTGTCGGTGCGGCGCGAGATGGCGGCGGAGTCGGCATCCCAGCTGCTGCTTCCGCTGGTGGGGCTGGTCGCGATGATCGGCGCGATGCTCGTGTTCGCGTTGCGGCGCGGCTTGCGGCCGCTGAGCGCGATGACCGACGCGCTGGCCGAGCGCAGTGCCGCCTCGCTCGCACCGCTCGAGGTCGACAAGATGCCCATGGAGCTGCTGCCGATGGTGGGCACGCTCAACGAGCTGCTCGTTCGCCTGGGGGCGGCATTCGAGGCCCAGCAGCACTTCGTCGCCGACGCCGCGCACGAGTTGCGCTCGCCGGTGACCGCGCTGCAGCTGCAGGTCCAGCTGCTCGAGCGCAGCCGCGATCCGGCGCAGCGGCAGCTGGCGACGCAGGAACTGTCGGCCGGCATCGCGCGCACGCGCCGTCTGATCGAGCAGCTGCTGTACCTGTCGCGTGCCGCCGCCGACGAGCGCGTCGGCGAGATCTTCGCCCGCACGCCGGTTCGTCTCGGCGACGTCGCACGCGAGGTCGTCGCGCGCTGGAGCCAGGAGGCGGAACGCCGCGGCGTGGACCTCGGTGCCGACGCGCAGCCCGTCGCCGCCGTGCAGGCCAACCAGGCGCAGATCGACATGCTGCTGAGCAACCTGGTCGAGAACGCGCTTCGCTATGCCGGCAAGAACGGCGTGGTCGACGTGATCGCGACCGAGCTCGACGGCGCGCCGGCGCTGCGCGTGATCGACAACGGGCCGGGCATCGAACCGGCCGAGCGTTCGCGCGTGTTCGATCGCTTCTATCGAAGCCCCGGGGCGGTCGCTACCGCAGAACCGGGCAGCGGCCTGGGGCTGGCGATCGTCAAGGCAATTGCGGACCAGCACGGCGCCGTCGTCTCGCTGCACTCGGGCGCCGAGGGGCGTGGCCTCGAGGTGCGGGTGGTGTTCGCGAAGCCTTCCTGAATCAGCGACTGCCGATGCCCGGTGTGGCCGGTTTCGCCGCCCCGACGACGTGCCAGAGCCCGAAGTTTCCTTGCCGATAGATCGGCTCCTGCGACATCAACCAGGGTGTGTCGGCCGTGCTCGGCCACGGTCCGACGATCCACGCCGATGCGGACGATCGCAGGAGCGCATCGACCTCGTCGAACTTCAGCAGACGGTGCTGCGATGCCGCGGGGGCGAAGCGCTCGGCATCGCCGAGTTCGCGGCGCCAGCTGTCCTTCGCCATCTCGGCGCCTGACCAGCGGTCGGCGACGAACACCGGCGTGTCGAGCCGCGCGTAGAACGGCAGGTCGTAGTAGTAGTTGTCGAGGAACACCACCGGCTCGCCGGGCACACGCTCGACCCGCAGGCGCTCCGCGAGCGCCGCCAGCGACTTGGGCTGGTAGAAGTGCGCGGCCGCGGCGATCGCCACGCAGGCGGTTGCGGCGATCGCGACGGTCGCACGCGGGAGGTGCCGCCATGCCCGGCCGGCGCGAGCGCCTCCCGGTGCCGCGGGGCGCACGCCCAGGCCGCCGAGTGTGTCGGCGACCAGGAACGCGAGCGGCGGCAGCACCGGCAGGATGTAGCCGACGAGCTTGGAGGCGGGCAGCGAGAAGAACACCGTGACGACCACCAGCCAGACGAGCATCAACGCCCGCAGGTCGCCGTTCCCGTCGCGCCGCCCGGCGCGCGAGCGCAGCCGCGCCAGCAGCCAGGGTGACCACGGCAGCGTCGCTGCGAACAGGACCAAGGGATAGAACCACCACGGCTGCGGGTTGTTGAAGCCCGCCGAGGCGAACCGCTGGAAATGCTGGACGACGAAGAAGTAGTGCCCGAAATCGGGGAAGCGCTGCTGCATCGCGATCAGCCAGGGTGCGGCGATCGCGATGAAGACGAGCCAGCCGGGCGGCCACAGCATCAGGCTCGCGAGCCGCTTCGCCCGGCCGGTCGCCAGGCCCCAGCCCAGCAACACCAGCATCGGAAGGACCGCGCCGATCAGGCCCTTGGCCAGCAAGCCGCAGGCTGCGGCCGCGAAGCCCAGGGCCAGCGCGCCGCGATGCGGTCGGCCCGCCTCGCGTGACAGGGCGGCATGGGCGACCAGCAGGATCGCACCGGCAATGCAGGCCGCCACCAGCATGTCGAGATTCGCATACTGCGCGCCGCCGTAGAAAAGCGGCATCGTGGCCAGCACGAGCACGCTGTCCCGTGCCAGCGGCCCGCCGGCCCAGCGGCGCACGAACGCGAACAGAGCGGTGGCAGCGGCGGTGGCGGCCAGGATCGACGCGACGCGCGCGGCCCACACGCCCGGGCCGAACAGCTCCATCGAGGCGGCCGTGATCCAGTAGAAGAGTGGCGGCTTGTGGAAGAACGGGTG
>JAYSLR010000675.1:0-10199 GCA_043725365.1 Rhizobacter sp.
AGGACTGGATCGCCGGTTCGTTCGGCTTCGCCGCGGCGGCCGGCATGGCCTTCGCGCTTTCACTGCTCGTCTGACCCGAATTCTGCTGGAGATAATTCCATGAACATCCCCCGACGCTCCACCCTCGCGTGGGCGCTCGCCTGCGGCGCCACGCTGCTCGCCACATCCTGGAGCCTGCCTGCCGCGGCGCAGGAGGCCTGGCCGACCAAGCCGGTGCGCATCGTCGTGCCGTTCGCGCCCGGTGGCTCGACCGACGTGATCGCGCGGATGATGGCGCAGAAGCTCGGCGAGATGTGGGGCCAGACGGTCGTGGTCGACAACCGCGCCGGTGCCGGCGGCAACCTGGGTGCGGACATCGTCGCCAAGTCGCCCGCCGACGGCTACACGCTGCTGTTCGCGTCGGGCAGCATCACGATCAATCCGCAGCTGTACAAGCGCATGCCCTTCGACACGAAGAAGGACCTCGTGCCGGTGACCAACGTGGCCAGCGGTCCGATGCTGATCGTCGTGCCCGACGACTCGCCGGCCAGGACGCTGAAGGACCTGATCGCGATGGCCAAGGCCAAGCCCGGCACCGTCAATTTCGGCTCCGCGGGCGTCGGCAGCCAGGTCCACCTGGCGGGCGAGAACTTCGCGAATGCCGCCGGCGTCGACATCACCCACGTGCCCTACAAGGGCGAGGCGCCGGCCTACACGGACCTGATGGGTCACCAGACGCAGATGATGGTCGGCAACTTCGCCGCGGCATCGGCGCTGCTCGGCAAGGGACGACTGCGCGCACTGGCGGTCACCGGCAAGGAGCGCTCGCCGCTGTTGCCGGATGTGCCGACGGCGGCCGAGAGTGGACTCCCCGGCTTCGAGAACACCGGCTGGTTCGGCGTGCTGGCGCCGGCCGGCACGCCGCAGGCGGTGATCGACAAGGTGCACCGCGATTGTGTCAAGTCGCTCGCGGCGACCGACACGAAGGCACGCCTGTACGTCCAGGGCATGAGGCCGGTCGGCAACTCGCCGGCCGAATTCGGCAAGCAGATGGACGACGAGGCACAGCACTGGGCCACGGTCGTGAAGAACCGCAAGCTCAGCGCGAACTGAAGCGGCCACGCGATGAACGTCGACCTGCAGGCGGTGGAAGACGCCGCGAAGGAGCTCTACATCCGCGCGCTGAAGGTGCTGCCGCCCGACATCAAGAGCGGTTTCGGCCGGCTTCAGGCCACCGAATCGGGCGCGACCGCCAAACAGGTGCTCGCGACGATGGTGACCAACATCGCGGTCGCCGAGCGCACCGACAACCTGCTGTGCCAGGACACCGGCGTGCCGATCTACAACGTCTGGATCGGCCGCGGTGTGCAGGTCGACGGCCACGCGCTGAAGCAGGCGCTGCGGCGCGGCTGCGAACGCGCGACGCGCGAGTACCCGTTGCGCAGCTCGGTCGTGCACCCGCTGACGCGCAGGAACGAGCACAGCTCCTGCGGCATCGAGGTGCCGGTGATCCACGTCGACTTCAGCGACACGCCGGAGCTGCTGCAGATCGAGATGATCCCGAAGGGCAGTGGCTCGGAGAACAACTCGTTCCTGAAGATGGCGATCCCGGCCGAGGGCATCGATGCGATCAAGACCTTCGTGATCGACTGCGTGCTCGCGGCGGGTGGCAAGACCTGCCCGCCGACGATCGTCGGCGTCGGTCTCGGAGGCACCTCCGACCTCGCGGTGGCGCTCGCGAAGCGCGCCGCGACGCGCGAACTCGGCACGCGCTGTGCCGACGCGGACGGCGCTGCGCTCGAGGCGCAACTCTCCGTGGCGGTGAACCAGCTCGGCGTCGGGCCGCAGGGTCTGGGCGGCGACTCGACCGCGTTCGCGGTCCACATCGAGCTCGCGGCGACCCACATCACGATGAACCCGATCGCGGTCAACATGCAGTGTCATTCGGCGCGGCGCGCGCGCGCGAGCTTCACGCCGTCCGGCGTGAGCTACGGTTTCTGAACGGAGCGCACGATGGCTCACCATGAACTCGCCGCGCCGGTCACCGAGGCGCAGGTCCGCGCGCTGCGCGTCAACGACACGGTGACGCTGCAGCGCACGCTGTTCGGTATCCGTGACGCGACGCAGATCCACCTGTTCGACCGCGGCCGCACGACGCGCTTCGACCTGAACGGCCATGCGGTGATCCACACCGCGCCGAACGTGCGGAAGGTTCCGCCCAGTGCCGACTTTCCGGCCGGCTACGCGCCGGTCTGCATCGGCACGACGACCTCCGATCGCATGGAGCGGTTCACGCGCCCGCTGATCACGCAATACGGCGTGCGCCTGATCATCGGCAAGGGCGGGCTGCGCGAGGCGTCGGCGCAGGCGTTCGAGGAACTCGGCGGCGCCTACCTCGCGATCGTCGGCGGCACCGCGGCGCTGGAGACGACCTGGATCGAGCAGATCGAGGATGTCGACCTCGACGACCTGAACCCCGAGTCGCTGTGGAAGTTCCGCATCCGCGATTTCGGGCCGCTGCTGGTCGCGATGGACAGCCACGGCGGCAGCCTTTACAGCGTCGTGCAGCACGATGCGCAGGCGCGTCGCGCGCAGGTGCTGGCCGGTCTCGGGGTCAAGGCATGACGGCGATCAGGCGCTTGCAGACCGACATCCTGATCCTCGGCTCCGGCGGTGCCGGGTTGTTCGCGGCGCTGCACGCGCACCAGTCGGCACCGGAGCTCTCGATCACCGTCGCGGTCAAGGGCCTGCTCGGCAAGTGCGGCTGCACGCGCATGGTCCAGGGTGGCTACAACGTGGCACTCGCGGCCGGCGACTCGGTCGAGCGCCACTTCATGGACACGATCGAGGGCAGCAAGTGGCTGTCGGACCAGGACCTGGCGTGGACGCTGGTCACGAAGGCGGTCGAGCGCGTGCACGAACTCGAGAACGAGCTCGGCTGCTTCTTCGACCGCAACCCCGACGGCACCGTGCACCAGAAGGCGTTTGCCGGCCAGACCTTCGACCGCACCGTGCACAAGGGCGACCTGACCGGCATCGAGATCATCAACCGCCTGGCGGAGCAGGTCTGGTCGCGCGGCATCGGCCGCCTCGAAGAGCATCGCGCGATCGAGCTCGTCAAGACCGCCGACGGCAGCGCGCTCGCCGGCGTGCTGATGATCGACATGCGCGACGGCGGCTTCGTGTTCGTCCAGGCCAAGGCGGTGCTGCTCGCCACCGGCGGCGGCCCGACCATGTACAAGTACCACACGCCGTCGGGCGACAAGACCTGCGACGGTCTCGCGATGGCGCTGCGCGCCGGCCTGCCGCTGCGCGACATGGAGATGGTCCAGTTCCACCCGACCGGCCTGCTCGCCGGCACCGGCACGCGCATGACCGGCACCGTGCTCGAGGAAGGCCTGCGCGGCGCCGGCGGCCACCTGCTGAATGGCGAGCAACAGCGCTTCATGGATCGCTACGACCCGCGGCTCGAACGCGCGACGCGCGACATCGTCTCGCGCTCGATCTTCGCCGAGATGCGCGCCGGGCGGACGTCGCCGAACGGCGGCGTCTACATCCAGATGTCGCACCTCGGCGCCGACAATGTTCGCCGGCAGTTCAAGGGCATGGTCGAGCGCTGCGGCGACTGCGGCTTCGACCTCGCCGGCGGTCTCGTCGAGGTCGTGCCGACCGCGCACTACATGATGGGCGGTGTGGTGTTCCGCGCCGATTGCAGCACGCCGCTGCACGGCCTGTTCGCGGCAGGCGAGGACACCGGCGGCGTGCACGGCGCGAACCGGCTCGGTGGCAACGGCGTGGCCAACTCCACGGTGTTCGGCGGCATTGCCGGCGACCGCATGGCGGTCTGGGTGCGCGCCGAGGGCCGCTTCCACGAGGCCGATGAAACGGCGATCGCTGCCAGCGTCGCCTGGCACGAGGCGCCGCTGGCGAACGCGCCCGGCGGCATCGAGCCGATCCGCGAGGCACTGTTCGACTGCATGTGGGAAGACGTGGGCATCCTGCGCACGGCCGAGGGCCTGCAGCGCGCGCTGGCAACGCTGGCCGAGCTCGACGCGCAGCTTGCGCGCACCGGTGTCGCCGACGGCGACCGCGCGTTCAACCTGAGCTGGCACGACTGGCTGAACCTGAAGAACCTGATCGCCGTCAGCCGCGTGATCGCGACCTCGGCGCTGGCACGAGAGGACTCGCGCGGCGCGCACTTTCGCGAGGACCATCCGCAGGCGGGCGACCTGCCGGGCTCGACCTACATCGTTGTGACGCAGGTCGGGGAGACGCTCTCGATGCGCCGCGAGCCGGTGCAGTTCACCCGGGTCGCGCCGGGGCAGACGATCCTGGTCGAGGAGCCGGCCGCCGGCGCATGATCGATCTGCCATGGACCACGCTGCTGGCCGCCGCGCTGATCGTCATGCTCGGGTACACGGTCTACGGGCTGACCGGCTTCGGCTCCGCGATCGTCGCGATCCCGCTGCTGGCGCAGTTCTTCCCGCTGCGCTTCGCGGTGCCGATGATGCTGGTGTTCGACTTGGTGACCGGCCTGCTGCTCGCGCTGCGCAACCGGCACCGGTTGAGCCGCGCCGAACTGATGCGGCTGCTGCCGATGGTGGCGGTCGGCATGCTGGCCGGCGTGACCCTGCTGGTGCGCGTCGACGAGCGCTGGCTGCTGCTGGCGCTCGGCGCTTTCGTCGTCACCTATGCGCTGTGGAGCCTCGCGAACCGCGCCGTGCCGACGCCGATCTCGGCGCGATGGGCCGTCCCCGCGGGCCTGGTCGGTGGCGCCTTCACCTCGCTGTACGGCACCGGCGGTCCGATCTACACGATCTACCTGGCGCGCCGCCTGTCCGACAAGATCGTGCTGCGCGCGACGATCGGCGTGCTGATCTTCTGCACTGCGCTGATCCGGCTCGTGCTGTTCACCGGCAGCGGCTTCTACCGCCAGCCCGGCTTGTTGCCGCTGGCCTTCGCGTTGCTGCCCTGTGCACTGCTGGGCTACCTGGCCGGCAGCCGGCTGCATGCGCGGATGCCGGCGCGGCGTGCCGTGCAGGCGGTCTGGCTGCTGCTGATCGTCGGCGGCTCGAGCCTGTTCCTGCGCGCGCTGGCGATGCCCTGATCAGCCCGCCGCGCCCAGAGCCCGGGCGCAGGCCGCCGCGCTTGCCCAGGCCCACTGGAAGTTGTAGCCGCCGAGCCAGCCGGTCACGTCGACGACCTCGCCGATGAAGTGCAGGCCGGCCGCACGCTTGCTCTCCATCGTCCGAGAGCTGAGCTCGCGCGTGTCGACGCCGCCGGCCGTCACCTCGGCCTTGCGATAGCCCTCGGTGCCTTGCGGCTTCAGCTCCCAGCGCTGCAGCCGCGCCGCGAGCTGTACGAGGTCGCGGTCGCGTTGCTCGGGCAGCGTGCGGTCGGCCAGCTCGGGGGTCGGCAGCAGCCAGGCTTCGGCGAGCCGCTTCGGGATCAGTTCGGCCAGTTCGTTCGAGAGCTTCCGGCGCGAGTCGCGCTTGGCCTGCAGCAGCTCGGCCTGCAGATCGCGACCGGGCACCAGATCGAGGCGGATCGGCGTGCCGGCCCGCCAGTAGCTCGAGATCTGCAGCACCGCCGGCCCGCTCAGGCCGCGGTGCGTGAACAGCAGGTCCTCAAGGAACGCGATGCGCGCCTTGCCGTCACCTGTTTCGATCGACGCTTTCAGCGACAGGCCCGACAGCGCCGCGAACGGCGCCCAGCTGACCGGATCGAAGGTCAGCGGCACCAGCGCCGGGCGGGTCTCCTCGATCGCATGGCCGAACTGGCGCGCGATCCGATAGCCGAAATCCGTGGCGCCGATCTTCGGGATCGACAGACCACCGGTCGCGATCACGAGCTGCTTCGCGCGGACGCTGCCGCGATCGGTGTCGAGCTCGAAACCGGTGTCGGTGCGGCGCACCGCCTGCACGCTGCACGGCTGCCAGCGCAGCACGCCGCCCTGTGCGCATTCGTGCAGCAGCATCGCGATGACGGCCTCGCTGCCCTCGTCGCAGAACAACTGTCCCTTGTGCTTCTCGTGCCAGCCGATGCGGTGGCGCTGCAGCAGCGCGATGAAGTCGGCCGGCGTGTAGCGCGCCAGCGCCGAGCGGCAGAAGGGCGGATTCGCAGACAGGAAGTTCGCCGCCGTCGTCTCGCGGTTCGTGAAGTTGCAGCGCCCGCCGCCGGAGATGCGGATCTTCTCGGCAACCTTCTCGGCATGGTCGATCAGCAGCACCCGCAACCCGCGCTGGCCCGCGATCGCGGCGCAGTGCAACCCGGCCGCGCCCGCGCCGACGACGACGGCGTCGAAGATCAGCCCTTGCACGCGAACCGACAAGCCCACGGCCTGAAGATGCCGGCCGGCACACCGTCGCCGACCACGCCGCAACGCGCGCTGTGCGATCCGCTCACGCTGTTGAGCTGGTCGAGTTTCTGCTTCATCGCGCCCTCCCAGGCTGGCCCGGTGTCGAACCGCCGCGCATTATGCGGCGCGGCGTCGGCGCTCCGGGGTCAGGCGATCTGCTCGCGCGATGCCGCGCCGCGGACCGCGCCGAGGGCGCCCATCAGGCACTCGACCTGCTGTGTCAAGGGCCCCGGGGCCGGCTTCTCGCCGCTGACGACGGCCTGGATGTAGACGGCCGTGGTCGCCGCGTCGAAGCCACGCGGCAGCACCGGCAATTCGGTGAGCACGCCCTCGTGCGCGGGACGCGACAGGTCGGCGCGCGCGCGCCCTTCGATGAACACCTCGAGCCGCGGGGCGCGGCGCGGGTCGGCGACCGGCTCGCCCTCGGTGCCTCGAAGCAGCACCGCGTCGCCGCCGGTGAGGGCCAGGAACTCGGCCAGCATCGTCGCGTACTCCGGGTGCGTGTAGTTGACGACCCGCAGCGACGCACCGGTGCGGCAAGGGGCGAGCACCTTCGCGACCGTGTGGCCCGAGTTGCGCAGCCCGACGACACGGCGCACCTCGAGCAGGCGCGCCAGCGGCGGGCACAGGTCGTGCGTGGCGATGAAGACCGGCTCGCGCCGCGCCCAGCCGTTCTCGATCTCCTCGGCATTGCTCGCGAACGGCAGCCCGAGGTCGCGAAAGATCGCGGCGCTGCCGACGCGGGCGGGGTCGAGCATCGGCCCGTGCACCAGCACCTGGGCACCTTCCTGCGCCAGCAGCAGCGCCAGCAGCGGCGTCAGATTGGGCAGCTTGCGTGCGCCGTTGTACGAGGGCAGCATGATGGTCGGGCGGGTCGGCTGGATCGCGATGCAGCGTTCCCGGGCGGCGCGCAGAAAACCGGCGAGCTCGTGAATCGACTCGCCCTTGATGCGCATCGCCAGCGCAAAGGCGCCGATCTCCAGGTCGGTGACCCGGCCGTCCAGGACCTGGCTCATCAGGTCGTGTGCCTGGACCTCGGTCAATGAGCGAGCGCCCTCCTTGCCGCGGCCGATTTCTCTGATGTAGCTTGCGATCGCCATTCTTGTCTCCCGCGTTGTCGGTCGCAATTTTCAGGCCCGGCCGCGATAACGCAACATCCGATTGCACATGGCCGCACCGCCGATCGGGCCAGTCCGAGCCGGGCCGCAGGAGGCGTAGCGACCCGCAGAAACAGGTCGGCGACGAACCGCCACGGCGTTCGTAAACCCGATAGCACAGATGGCGCGTGCCGCTATCATCAACTTAGGGGTAGACGGGCGTTTTGCGATGCTTGGCGCTTGCCATCGGCCGAACCCGCGACCAAGATGCTGGACAAGCCTAGGAAGATGGCGCCGATGAACGAGACCACGCTGGGCATACCGTCAGATCGCAGCCAGGGCGCGCGCATGCTGGCACGCGCGCTCGAGATCGACGACGCGGTGCTCGGCGCTGCCTTGCTGGAGATGCTCGACCGGGTCGACGTGCTGCTGGCGGTCAAGGACGTCGCCACCGGTCGCTACCTGCACGTGAACGCGGCGATGGCCGAGTTGTACGGTCGCGAAATTGCCACGATGACCGGCGCCGGCGATGCCGACCTGATGGAGCCAGCCCAGGCCACCGCGATGCGCGCCGCCGAGCAGACCGCGCTGGCGCACGCCGCCCCGACGCTGAGCGAGCACCGCATCGAGCGCGAAGGTCGCAAGCGCGAGTTCAGCGTCACGCGGTTGCCGCTGTCGCGCGGCGATGCCGGCCCGGCCCGGCACGTGCTGAGCGTGTGGGTCGAGCGCACCGCGGCGCATCAGCGCGAGCAGCAGCTGCAGCAGGCGCTGGCGCAACTCGAGCAGCAGCAGCTCGCCGCCGAGGTGCTGCGCCGCGAGACCCAGGATCAGAGTCTGCGCGACAGCACCACGGGCCTGTACCAGCGCCTGCACTTCGACGATCAGCTGCGCCGCGAGGTCGACCTGTCGTCGCGCGAGCACCGCGAGTTCGCGCTGGTCTCGATCGCGCTCGACCCGCTCGGTGACGCCGTGAAGGCACTCGGCGCCGACGCCCGCACCCGCATCCTCGAGGCGCTGGGCCGGCTGCTGCGCAGCAACACCCGGGCGATGGACGCGTCCTGTCGGCTCGACGAAGACCGTTTCGCGGTGCTGCTGTCGGGCGTCGGCCTGGCGACCGCCCATTCGCGCATGGAGGGGCTGCGCCGCCAGTGCGCGACCCAGATCGTCGTGCTCGAGGGGCGCGACCTCGGCTTCACCGTGTCGATGGGCGTGGCGAGCTTCCCGCACACCGCGCACACCGAGGAAGAGCTGCTGCAGGCCTCCGATACGGCGCTGCACGAGGCACAGAAGCGGGGCGGCAATCACGTCGCGCTGGCGAGCATCCGCTTCGAGCTCGGCGCGAGCTGAGCCGCCGCGTCACGGGTTCAGCGCCTTGTAGATCATGTAGGCCGCCAGGCCGAACAGCAGCACCGCGAACACGCGCCGCAGCTGCCGCACGTCCATCCGGTGCGCGGAGCGGGCACCGATGGGCGCTGTCAGCACGCTGGCGATCGAGATCGTCGCAAGCGCCGGCAGGTAGATGAAGCCCAGTGCGCCGGCGGGCATGTCATGCAGCGACCAGCCGGCGATCACGTAGCCGAGCGTGCCTGCGGCCGCGATCGGAAATCCCAGTGCCGCCGAGGTCGCGACTGCGTTGTGGATCTTCACGTTGCACCAGGTCATGAACGGCACCGAAACGAACGCGCCGCCGGCCCCGACCAGCGCCGCCAGCAGCCCGATCGCGCCGCCGGCGGACAGCATGCCGGCGGCGTTCGGCAACTGGCGCGTCGGCTGGGGCCTTCGATCGATCAGCATCTGCAGGGCCGAGAAACTGACGAAACCGGCAAACAACACCGCCAGCGCCTGCGCCGGCAGGGCCTTGGCGACCTGCGCGCCGAGCAGCGAACCGAGCACGATGCCCGGCGACAGCAGCTTCGCGACCCGCCACAGCACGGCGCCGCGCTGGTGGTGCGCTCGCACCGACGCGATCGACGTGAAGCAGATCGTCGCGAGCGAGGTCGCAATCGCCATCTTCACGACGTAGCCGGACGGCACGCCCTTGTTCGACAGCAGCAGTGTCATGAACGGCACCATCAGCATGCCGCCGCCGATGCCCAGCAGGCCGGCGAGGTAGCCGGTGCACGACCCGAGGAGCAGCAGTTCGAAGACCTCTTTCCAGCCCAGGCCGCCGGTCATGCCGGCTTCTTCAGCACAGCCAATACCGCGCGCCATTCATCCGCCGTGACGGGCGTGATCGACAAGCGGTTGCCGCGCTTGAGCACGACCATCCCGGCCAGCGACGCCGCCTCGCGCATCTCCGCCAGCGCCAGCAGCCGCGTCTTGCGCACCAGCTTCACGTCGACATGCAGCCAGCGCGGCGCGTCGGTCGCCGACTTCGGGTCGAAATAGTGGCTCTTCGGATCGAATTGGGTCGCATCGGGATAGGCCGGGCTGGCCACCTCCGCCAGGCCGGCGATGCCCGGCTCGGGGCACGACGAGTGATAGAACAGAACGCCGTCGCCGGGACGCATCTCGTCGCGCATGTAGTTGCGCGCCTGGTAGTTGCGCACACCGACCCACGCAACGGTCTGCAACGGCGCGGCGGCGAGGTCGTCGATAGAACATTCGGACGGCTCGCTCTTCATCAGCCAATGGCGCATGTTGACGGCGGATTCGAGAAGGAGAGGAAAGGTGTCCGCCGCGAACCGTGAGCCGCATTCCTGAACCAGGAGTTCAGGTGGGCGAGGTCAGCCCGGCTTCGGGTTCATCTGACGCGAGACGATCAC
>JAYSLR010000676.1:0-2879 GCA_043725365.1 Rhizobacter sp.
GTTCAGCGGCCGCACGCGCGTCGACCAGGCCTTCGCGACGCGCAACCTGAAGCCCAACATCGTGCTCGAGGCGATCGACGCCGACGTCATCAAGACCTATGTGCGCATCGGCCTGGGCGTGGGCATCGTCGCCGAGCTCGCGGTGCGCGACGATCCGCCCGGAGGCGATCTGGTGTCGCGCCCGGTCGGCCACCTGTTCGGCACCAACGTCACGCGCCTGGCCTTCAAGCGCGGCGCCTACCTGCGCAACTTCGTCTACGCCTTCGCCGAGATGCTGTCGGATCGACTGAGCCGCAAGCTGATCACCGGCGCGATGGCCGGCGATGCCGACGACTACCAACTCTGACCACCCCGCCCGCCCCATGAGCAGCCCTTTCCCGACCCCCGCGATCACGAGCCGCCTGCCGCAGGTCGGCACCACGATCTTCACCGTGATGTCGGCGCTCGCGCTCGAGCACGGCGCCGTCAATCTCGGCCAGGGCTTTCCCGATTTCGACTGCGATCCGCGCCTGCTCGACGCCGTCGATGCGGCGATGCGCGCCGGCCTCAACCAGTACCCGCCGATGGCCGGCGTGCCGGCGCTGCGCGAGGCCGTCGCCGCGAAGATCGCCGCAATGTACGGCCACACCTACGACCCGGGCAGCGAGATCACGATCACCGCCGGCGCGACGCAGGCGATCATCACGGCCATCCTCGCCCTCGTGCACCCGGGCGACGAGGTGATCGTGCTCGACCCCTGCTACGACAGTTACGAGCCCAACATCGAGCTCGCCGGCGGCCACGCGGTGCACGTGCCGCTGACGCCGGGCACGTTCGCGCCCGACTTCGCGCGCATTGCCGCGGCCATCACGCCGCGCACGCGCGCGATCGTCATCAACACGCCGCACAACCCGAGCGCGACCGTCTGGTCGGCCGCGCAGATGGAGCAGCTCGCCGCCGCGCTGCGCGGCACCGACATCATCGTGATCTCCGACGAGGTCTACGAGCACATGGTGTTCGACGGCGCCGCGCACCAGAGCGTCGCGCGCTTCCCCGAACTGGCGCAGCGCAGCGTCGTCGTCTCGAGCTTCGGCAAGACCTACCACGTGACCGGCTGGAAGGTCGGTTACGTCGCGGCGCCGGCGCCGCTGATGGCCGAGTTCCGCAAGGTCCACCAGTTCAATGTCTTCACCGTCAACACACCGATGCAGCATGGCTTGGCGGCGTTCATGGCCGACGCCTCGCACCATCTCGGGTTGCCCGCCTTCTACCAGCGCAAGCGCGACCTGTTCCGCGCCGGCCTCGCAGCCACACGGCTGCGGGCGCTGGTCACGAGCGGGAGCTACTTCCAGTGCGTCGACTACTCGGCGGTGAGCGACCTGCCGGAAGCAGATTTCTGCAAATGGCTGACGACCGAGATCGGCGTCGCCGCGATTCCGCTGTCCGCGTTCTACCAGGACGGATTCGAGCAGCGCATCGCGCGCTTCTGTTTTGCGAAGAAGGACGAAACCCTGCAGCTCGCGCTGGCGCGCCTGGCGCGCCTGTGACCCGGCGGCCGCGGGTCAGTGGTAGCTGCCGGGCTTCGGCGGCTCCGACGGCAGGTCGAGGTTGAAGTCGATCAGGTGCGCAGGGTCCGCCGGCGGATGGTCGTCACGGGCCATCGGCGCGGTCTTGCCGGCCTGCGCCGCGTGGTCGCCGGCCGGCTCGAAATCGAGCCGCGTCGTGCCCAGGCCGCCGTTCGGCAGTTCGACGGACGGCGGCGTCGCGCTCAGCCGCGAGATCGGCTCTTCGGCGGCACCGTCGAGCGGCAGCAACAGGTCGACCGCACCCACGGGCGGCGCGTCAGGGTGCTCGGCCAGGTCGCGCGCCACCGAATACAGGAGCAGGAGCTCGCGGTAGGCCGGCAGATCGAAGGTCTCGTCGGTCCGGTTGCGGCGGAACAGCGACGCCTCCAGCGTGCCCATGGTGCGGGTCGGCGACGACCACAGCTTCTGCAGGCGCGCGATCGTGTCGGGGTAGTCGGTCAGCGAGCGGCCCTGCTGCGGGTCCGACTCCCAGTCGGGCGCATAGGCGTTGAAGCTGCGGTTGAAACGCTCGCGCACGCGCTGGTAGGCTTCGCGCTCGCCGCGGCGGCGGTAGATCTCGAGCAGCTTCAGGTACGGCAGCGGGCTGTTGCCGCCGTCGCTGCGCACGTGGCTCATCAGCAACTCGATCGCTGCCTCGTCCTGGCCGAGCACGACGAAGAACTCGACCTGCTGCTCGAGGTCGATCAGCTCCTCGACCGACAACTCGCGTGCCGGCTCCGGCACCGGAACGGTCGGCCCGCCGCCATCGATCACGCTCGAAACCGCGAACGCATCGTCCGCGAGCGGCATCGCGCTCACGGCCGGAGCGGCCGGCGCCTCGGGTTCGGCAGCGACCGCGAGCGGCAGCTGTGACGGTCCCGGTTCGGCCGCCGGCCCGGCCCACCACTGGCCCGAACGGCGCGCGCGCGACTGGCGCCACCCGAGCCAGACGACGGCCAGCGCCAGCAGTCCGACGATGGCCGCCAGCACATAGACCAGCGGGTTCGCATAACGCTCCGACTCGGCGTCCTTCAGGCGCGCCTGGATCGTGGCCAATGACGCCTGCGTCGCCTGCGACCGCTTGCTCAGCGTCGCCAGGCCTTCCTCGAGCACCTGGATGCGCTGGCGCTCCGCGGCCAGCTGGTCCGCGACCGGATCGGGTTTGGCGGCTGAGGCCGGCTCGATCGCCGCCACTGCCGTCGGCGCGGCGGGCGGGGGCACCGCGGCCGAGGCGGCACGCGCGACGACCGGCGCGGCCGTTTCGAGTTGCAGCCGCGGCCCGCCGGTCGCGGCCCGGGCCACTGCGGACTGGCGCGGCGGCGTCCGGCGCGGCTT
>JAYSLR010000677.1:0-1811 GCA_043725365.1 Rhizobacter sp.
CTGGCCGACATGGAGCGCCTGCTGCGCCGCGTGATCGAGCTCAAGCCCGATCACCAGCAGGCCTACAACGCGCTCGGCTACTCGCTGGCGGAACGCAACGTGCGCCTGCCCGAGGCCCGCAGCCTGATCAAGAAGGCACTGGAACTGAGTCCCGGCGAGCCGTCGATCACCGACAGCCTGGGCTGGGTCGAATACCGCCTGGGCAACCGCGACGAGGCGGTTCGGCTGCTGCGTGAGGCCTATCGCGGCCAGCCCGATGCCGAGATCGCCGCGCACCTGGGCGAGGTGCTCTGGGTCAGCGGCCAGACCGACGAGGCGCGGCGCATCTTCAGCGAAGCTCGCAAGCGCGACGCCGGCAACGACGTGCTGCGCGCGACGCTGGCGCGGCTGCGCGTCGACCTGTGATCCGGCGCGCGCGCACGGCGGCGTTGCTGGCGGCGCTCGCGCTGACGGCGTGCGCCTCGGTGCCGCAGGGCGAGGTGCCGGCCGGCGAAGCGCTGTCAGGTCGGCTGGCGGTGCGCGTCGACGGCAGCGACGGCGTGGCGCCGCGCGCCGAGAACGCGGCGTTCGAGTTGCAGGGCAGCGCGCGGGCCGGTCGCCTGAACCTGTCGACACCGCTGGGCAGCGTGATCGCGCAGGCGCGCTGGGCGCCCGGCTCGGTCGTGCTGGCCACGCCGCAGGGCGAGCGCCGCTTCGACGATCTGGATGCGCTGACGCGCGAAGTGCTCGGCGAGAGCGTGCCGGTCGCCGCGCTGTTCGACTGGCTGCGCGGGCGGCCGTGGTCAGGCGCCGCCAGCACCCCCAGCACGGCGCCGACCGAGCCCGGCTTCGCGCAACTCGGCTGGGACGTCAGCCTGGCCCGCTTCGACGAAGGCTGGGTCGTCGCGCGTCGCGAGCGCGCGCCGGCGGTCACGGTGCGCGCCAAGATCGATCGGCCATGAGCATTGGCGCGCTCTACGACGTGGCCGCGCCGGCCAAACTGAACCTGTTCCTGCACGTCGTCGGGCAGCGCGCCGACGGCTACCACCTGCTGCAGTCGCTGTTCGTGCTGATCGACTGGTGCGACACGCTCCAGTTCGAGCGCCGCAACGACGGGCGCCTGGCGCGCCACGACCTCGGCCCGGCGCTGCCCGCCGACGACCTGTGCCTGCGCGCGGCGCGGGCGCTGCAGGCCGAGAGCGGCACGGCGATGGGCGCCGACATCTCGATCGCGAAGGCCGTGCCTTGGGGCGCGGGCCTGGGCGGCGGCAGCTCCGACGCGGCCTCGACGCTGCTCGCGCTGAACCGGCTCTGGGGCCTGAACTGGCCGCGCGCGCGGCTGCTGGCGCTGGGCCTGAAGCTCGGCGCCGACGTGCCGTTCTTCGTCGGCGGGCGCAACGCGATCGTCGAGGGCATCGGCGAGCGACTCAGGCCCGTGCCGGTGCCGGCGCAGTGGCTGGCGGTCGTCAAACCCCCGGCAGGCATCGAAACCCGTGCCATTTTCGGCAGCCCGCTGCTCGTGCGGGACACTGAAGCTGCTATACTTGAAAGCTTCGCTGCAAACGGCCAGGGAACAGTGCTGGATGTGGTCATGGCGCCCGGTTTCGGGGCCAACGACCTGCAGGCCGCAGCGGAGGCAGAATGCGCACAAGTGGTTCAGGCGGCGTCGATACTGCATCGGCAATTCGGCAACAGCCGCATGACGGGCTCAGGCAGCGCGGTGTTTGCGAGAGCAGGCGCCGGGCCGGAACCCTCGGCAAACATGCCGGCCGGTGTGGCGGATTGGGCATCGGGCTGGGTTGGCAGAATGTGCCGCAGCCTGAGCGCTCACC
>JAYSLR010000678.1:0-2372 GCA_043725365.1 Rhizobacter sp.
ACGCTGGCGGGCGTTTCCTCCGGCCCCTTCAGGATCACCGAGCAGCCCGCGGCCAGCGCTGCCGACACCTTGCGCACCGCCTGGTTGATCGGGAAGTTCCAGGGCGTGAACGCGGCCACCGGGCCGACCGGCTCCCGGACGACGAGCTGCATCACGCCCTCGGCGCGCGCCGGCACGATGCGGCCATAGGTGCGGCGGGCCTCCTCGGCGAACCAGTCCATGATGTCGCCGGCCAGCATCGTCTCCATCTTCGCTTCGGCGAGCGGCTTGCCCTGTTCCATCGTCATCAGCTGACCGATGGCATCGGCGCGGCTGCGGATGATGTCGCCGGCCTTGCGCAGCAGCTTGGCGCGCTCGAAGGCCGAGACCTTGCGCCAGACCTTGAAGCCCTTGTCGGCAGCGTGCAGCGCCTCGTCGAGGTCGGCCGGCCCGGCGTGCGCCAGGCGCGCGATCACCTGGCCGGTGGCCGGGTTGACGATCGGCTCGCTCTTGGCCGAGGAGCCGCTGGTCCACTCACCGTTGATGAAGAGCTTGACGTCGGAGTACATGTCGGATCCTTCGGGTTGGGTCGAGCGCCCGCCGCGATCTCGTCTCGTGCGCGGGGCCGCAAGCCCGCAATTAGACCTGATCCGAAGCGTCACCGCGTGGCGCGCGGGTTCAGTGGGCGCTGCCCGCCGGGCCCGGGGCGCTGTGGTCGCGGAAGTCCGCGCCGCCGGGGGCGCGGGGTTGCTCCAGCGGCGCGACCCGCGAGCGCGCAAAGTCGCCGCCGATGCGCGGCAGGCCGCCGCCGGTCGAGGTCAGCAGCGTCGCACTGACCACCGCGGCCACCGCGGTGGCCCATGCCAGCGTCCTGCGCACCTGGACCACCATGACCCGCTCCCTCCCCGTTGACGCGGCACCGGCGCGGCCCGCCGTGCACAAGTCACGTTATGCGCCATGCAAGCATCGCGCCATCCGTTGAACGAGGGACAACCGGGCCGAGTTTGTGACCAATCGCAACACGCGCACGCGCTTGGTGCCAAGTGCGACCGAGTTCGGCCTCATATCGACGCACCGCGCGTCGATAAGGAACGCACACTTGGATACATCACGGGGTCCAGGCAGGAGGTCGCGATGAACTGGTCGACGGGTCTTTCATGGTTGGCGGCGCTGAAAACGCCCTCGGGGGGGCCGTCGGCGGACGAGGCCGACTGCGCCGACATGGGCACGGCGTTCGGTCTCGACGCCAGTTTCGGCCCGGTCGGCGACGAGCCGCGACGGGCCGACGACACCGCCTCGGCGGCATCGTCACTGCCTTGGGAATACCGCCTGACGCGCCGTTCCAGCCTGTGAGCGGGCACCCGTCCGGCCAGCGGATGCCGGAAGGCAGGGGCTGACTGCGTCGAGGGCGCCGAGGCACTGTTCCCGACCCGACCCGGCCCCTTGGACCCGCGATCGCGGCTCAGATGTCGAGCACCAGCAGCGGCCGATGCTGCTCGGCCTCCCCTTTCCGAACATGCCCGCGCGCGTTGCAGACCACCCGGGTGGTTCCGCGCGCATGCGCGACCTCGTAGTCGTGCTGGCAATGCACGTGGCCGTGAATCCACAGATCGGCCCCGGGCAAGAGCGCATCGTCGGCGTTGCAGAAGCTGGCCGTTCCAGGCTGCGCGCCGTAGCGCGGGTCGGCACTGCGCAGGCTCGGCGCAAAGTGGGTGATCGCCACGGTCCGGTCCCAGTCGCCGCGCGGGCGTTCGAGCTCGGCGCGCAGCCAGGCGACGCAGGCCTGCGCCTCGTGGCGCACCGCCACGGCGTCCAGCGGCCGGCCGCCGCGCGTGGCCCGCATGATGTTGACGAAGTAGCCGCCGGCGCGCATCGCACGTTCCCGCTCCTGGCTGCCGAACAGGTCGAAGTCGCACCAGCGCGTCGTTGCGACGAAGCGGATGCGCCGCCCGCTGCGGTCGGCCAGCACCAGGCTTTCGCACTCCAGCAGGCGCAGTCCGAGCTGCGTGCAGCGCGCGCGCAGCTGCGGCCAGGCCTGCGTCAGCTCGCGCTGATCGAACTCGTGGTTGCCGGCGACGAACAGCACCGGCACCGGCCAGCCGCGGAACTTCTCGAGCCCGGCCCAGCTGCTGTCGATGTCGCCGGCGAGCACCAGCAACTCGGCGTCAGGCGCCGGCGTCGGCTCGAACACTTCGGTTTCGAGGTGCAGGTCCGACAGCAGCTGCAGCCGCATGGCTCAGCGCGTGCGCAGGCCAGCGCCGGGCCGCTCCCAAGCGGCCTGCGCACCCCAAGGGCCACGAAGGGGCCCCGCGTGGCCCTCGGGGGCGGCTGCGCTACGCCGCAGCCGGGGGCTCACGTATTGCCGTGGCACTGCTTGAACTTCTTGCCGCTGC
>JAYSLR010000679.1:0-1561 GCA_043725365.1 Rhizobacter sp.
ATGCGGCTGTGCTGATCGGCGCGCCCGAGCTGGTGGCCTTCGGCATCCGGGCGGCTCTCGTCCATGAGGGTCTGATCGTCAGCGGCGACCGCTTCGTCACCGGTGCCGCCGATGGCGATGCGCTGCGCACGGTACTGCCCGATGCGCTCGCAGTCGAGATGGAAGGCGCCGCGGTGGCCCAGGTCTGCGCCGACTTCGCGCGGCCGTTCGCAGTGCTGCGCACCATCTCTGATCGCGCCGATGCCGATGCGCCAGTCGACTTCATGCGCTTTATCGATTCGGTAGCGAGCGTCTACACGCGCGTGATCGTCGACGATTGGTTGAAGAACGGCGTCGACGGATGAGCACCGCACGGCCGCCCGAAGGTGCTCGCTCCCGCTCGGCGGGACCGGGCGGAGCCCGCAGGGTGCCCCGTTGAGCACCGCACGGCCGCCCGAAGGTGCCGGCTTCCGCTCGGCGGGACCAGGCGCAGCCCGCAGGGTGCCTTGTTGAAGGTGTGGCGCGCACTGGTTCGTGGGCTCTGGCATGGCCCGCGCGCGCTGCTGCTCGCACTCGCTGCGCTGTGGTTCTTCTTCGAAGAATTCGGTTGGCGGCCGCTGGCGGCGTGGCTGGGCCGCTTCACGAGATGGCCGCCGTGGGCTCGCACCGAGGCACGCATCGCCGCGTTGCCGCCGCGCTTCGCGTTGTTCGTGTTCTTGCTGCCGGCGGCGCTGCTGTTGCCGGTGAAGTTGCTCGCGGTCGGGTTGATCCACGCCGGCCAGCCCATCGCCGGGGTCTTCGTGATCGTTCTCGCCAAGCTCGCCGGCACGGCGATCGGCGGCCGGCTCTTCGTGCTGATGCGCCGGCAACTGATGACGATACGTCGCTTCGCGCGCTTCATGGCGTGGTGGCGCGCGGTTCGTCGACTGTCGCGGCGTTGGCTGGAGGCTTCGGCCGCATGGCGCGCGGCGCGTGGCCTCGCCAAACGATGGCGCGCGCACTGGCGTCGCCGCTGAAAGACACGCTCAGAAGACTGCGCGGCGCTCATGCACACTCGGCGCATGCCTGCCCGATTCTTCGTCGACCTGCCGCTGCACGCTGGCGTGCCGTTCACACTGCCGGGCGGCCCGGCGCGACACGTGCAGGTGTTGCGCCTTCAGCCCGGCGCGGTAATCACCCTCTTCGACGGCCGCGGCGGCGAGTGGTCTGCGCAAGTGGTGCGCATGGGTCGCAGCGAGGTCGAGGTGATGCTGATGGCGCACATGCCGGTCGATCGTGAGCTCGCGTTGCCGGTCACGCTCGCGCTCGGCATGCCAGCCAACGAGCGCATGGACACCGTGATCGAGAAGGCCGCCGAACTCGGCGCCTGCAGCATCCAGCCGCTGCTCTGCGAACGCTCGGTGCTGCGGCTCGCCGGCGAGCGCGCGCAAAAGAAAGTCACGCATTGGCAGGCCGTCGCTACCGCCGCTTGCGAGCAGAGCGGCCGCACGCGGGTGCCGCAGATCGCGCCGATCAGAACGCTCGCCGAGTGGCTGCACGACCTGCCCGAAACGCCGCTCGAGGCGCGCTGGATGCTCAGCTT
>JAYSLR010000680.1:0-3371 GCA_043725365.1 Rhizobacter sp.
ACGCACAGGCGCCGGTTGTCGGCCAGGCGCACGCTGACCAGGCTGCTGTCGGGCAGGTCGCCGACGCGCACGGCGCAGTCGAAGCTCTCGTTGACGATGTCGACGACGCGGTCCGACAGGTTCAGCGACAGGCTGACCTCCGGGTGCAGCGCCAGGAAGCGCGGCACCAGCGGCGCCACATGGCGGCGCCCGAAGCCGGCCGGCGAGGTGATCCGCAGGTGGCCGCTGGCCTTCACGCCGCCGGCGCTGACACTGGCCTCGGCGTTGGCCCAGTCGGCCAGCAGGCGCTGGCAGTCTTCCAGGAACGCACTGCCTTCGTGCGTCAGCGAGATGCGCCGCGTCGTGCGCACCAGCAGCTTCACGCCCAGCCGCCGTTCGAGGGCGTCGATGCGCCGCCCGATGATGGCCGGTGCGACACCCTCGGCCGCGGCCGCGGCGGTCAGGCTGCCGCGTGTCGCGACCGCGGCGAACGATTCGAGTTGCTTCAGTCGATCCACGATTCAGTGCAATTTGGTCATCAATCAAGAGCGATCATCGTACTTAATGCCGCTGCGACTATCGAATAAATTTGCAGCCATGGATCGATCGCCCGCTTCCCCCACGCCGCGCGCGGTGCTGTTCGACGCCTACGGCACGATGTTCGACGTCTACAGCGTCTCGCTGCTGGCCGAACAGCTGTTCCCCGGGTTCGGCGAGCGCCTGTCGGTGCTGTGGCGCGACAAGCAGATCGAGTACACGCGTCTGACCTCGATGAGCGGCCAGTACCGGCCGTTCTGGGACCTGACCCGCGCCGGCCTGCGCTTCGCCGCGCTGCGCCTGGGCCTGGCGCTGGACGCGGTCGCCGAGGACCGGCTGATGAACCAGTACCGCCACCTCAGCAGCTTCCCCGAGAACCGCGAGGTGCTGGCCGAGCTGAAGGCGCGCGGCGTGCCGGCCGGCATCCTGTCCAACGGCGACCCCGAGATGCGCGGCGTGGCCGTCAAGAGCGCCGGCTTCTCGGGTCTGCTCGCGCATGTGCTCAGCGTGCACGCGCTGCGCAAGTTCAAGACCGATCCGGCCGCGTACGCACTCGGCACGCAGGCGCTGAATCTGCCGGCCAAGGACATCCTGTTCGTCTCCAGCAACGGCTGGGACGCGATCGGCGCGACCTGGTTCGGCTACACCACGTTGTGGGTCAACCGCTTCGGCCTGCCGCTCGACCAGCTCGACACCGCGCCGACGCGCATCGGCACCAGCCTGCGCGACGTGCTCGACTTCTTCCCCTCCTGAACCAACGCCTCAGACCATGACCGAACGCACCACAGTCCACGGCCTCCAGGTCGCCACCCCGCTGCACCGCTTCATCGAGGAGCAGGTCCTGCCCGGCACCGGCATCGCGCCGGCCGCGTTCTGGCACGGCTTCGACGCGATCGTGCGCGAGCTCGCACCGAAGAACGCCGCGCTGCTGGCCGAGCGCGAACGGCTGCAGACCGAGCTCGACCACTGGCACCGCAAGCACCCCGGCCCGATCAGGAACATGCGCAAGTACCGCGCTTTCCTCGAGAAGATCGGCTACCTGGTGCCGGTGCCCGCGAACGTGACCGCGACGACGAAGAACGTCGACGCCGAACTCGCCTTGCAGGCGGGGCCGCAGCTGGTCGTGCCGATCACGAACGCGCGTTATGCGCTGAACGCCGCGAACGCCCGCTGGGGTTCGCTGTACGACGCGCTGTACGGTACCGATGCGCTTTCCGAGGACGGCGGCGCCGAGAAGGGTGCCGGCTACAACCCGGTGCGCGGCGCGAAGGTGATCGACTACGCGCGCCACGTGCTCGACCGCACCGCACCGCTCAAGCGCGGCTCGCACGTCGACTCGACCGGCTACCGCGTCGAAGCGGGCGCGCTCGTCGTTGCGCTGAAGAACGGCACGACGACCGGTCTTGCCAAGCCGGCGCAGTTCGTCGGATTCCAAGGTGCCACGGCCGCGCCGTCGGCGGTGCTGCTCGTGCACCACGGCCTGCACCTGGACCTGCGCATCGACCGCTCGACCGCGATCGGCGCGAGCGATGCGGCTGGCGTGAGCGACCTGGTGCTCGAGTCGGCGCTGTCGACCATCCTCGACCTCGAGGACTCGGTCGCCGTGGTCGACGCCGCCGACAAGGTGCTGGCCTACGGCAACTGGCTCGGCATCCTGAAGGGCACCCTGACCGAAGAGGTCAGCAAGGGCGGCAAGACCTTCACGCGCGGCCTGAACGCCGACCGCGTCTACGTCGGCCCGAAGGGCGGCGAGGTGACGCTGCATGGCCGCTCGCTGCTGTTCCTGCGCAACGTCGGCCACCTGATGACGAACCCGTCGGTCCTGTGGGGCGACGACGGCCGGGAGATCCCCGAGGGCATCCTCGACGCCGTCGTCACGACGGCGATCGCGCTGCACGACCTGCAACGCCATGGCGCGAACGGCATCGTCAACTCGCGCAAGGGCTCGGTCTACATCGTCAAGCCGAAGATGCACGGGCCGGCCGAGGTCGCGTTCGCCAGCGAACTGTTCGGCCGCGTCGAGCAGCTGCTCGGGCTGCCGAAGGCGACCGTCAAGCTCGGCATCATGGACGAGGAGCGCCGCACCAGCGTCAACCTGAAGGCCTGCATCGCCGCCGCCGCGGACCGCGTCGCGTTCATCAACACCGGCTTCCTCGACCGCACCGGCGACGAGATGCACAGCGCGATGCGCGCCGGAGCGATGCTGCGCAAGGGCGACATGAAGGGCAGCGCGTGGATCCAGGCCTACGAGCGCAACAACGTGCTGGTCGGCCTGCAATGCGGGTTGCGCGGCAAGGCCCAGATCGGCAAGGGCATGTGGGCGATGCCCGACCTGATGGCCGCGATGCTGCAGCAGAAGATCGCGCACCCGTTGGCCGGCGCCAACACCGCGTGGGTGCCGAGCCCGACCGCGGCGACGCTGCACGCGCTGCACTACCACCAGGTCGATGTGTTCGCGGTGCAGAAGACGCTCGAAAAGATCGATGCCGCCGCCGAGGCGCCCGCGCTGCTCGAGGGGCTGCTGACGGTGCCGGTCGTCAAGAAGGCGAAGTGGTCGAGCGTCGAGCGCCAGCAGGAGCTCGACAACAACGCGCAGGGCATCCTCGGCTACGTGGTGCGCTGGATCGATCAGGGCGTGGGCTGCTCCAAAGTGCCCGACATCCACAACGTCGGCCTGATGGAAGACCGCGCCACCTTGCGCATCAGCAGCCAGCACATGGCGAACTGGCTGCTGCACGGCGTGGTCGGCAAGAAGGAGGTCAACGCCACGCTCAAGCGCATGGCCAAGGTCGTCGACCGGCAGAACGCCGGCGACCCGCTGTACCGCCCGATGGCCGGCCGCTTCAAGGAATCGG
>JAYSLR010000681.1:0-6408 GCA_043725365.1 Rhizobacter sp.
GACGCGCGAGTCGGCCGCCGCGTCGCGGCCGCTGCGCCGGGCCGGCTCGAAATCATCGGTCTGGATGGACATGCGCCATTATCGACCGCGGGCTGCCGATATCGCCGGGCGGCGAATTGGCCGGCCGCGGTCCGCCACTTCCGGCGCTTCGCGGCGCCGCCCCTCTGCCACAATGGCACGCCATGATCCTGCGCAAGCCATCGTCGCGCTGGGCCCTGTGGGCCTTCGCAGCTGCATTGCTGCTGAAATCGGCGATGCCGTGGCTGGCCAGCACGTCGGCGCAGCTGCAGGGCAAGACGCTGGTCGAGGTCTGCACGGTCTACGGCGTCTCGCTGCTGCCGCAGGGCGGCGACCACGACGCGCCGGCGCATGCCTCGGACCATGGCAGCGAACACTGTGCCCTGAGTGCCCTGACGGTACTTGCCGCAGGCGCACCTCCGGCGCCGGCGCCGACGAACCTGCTGCGACACAGCGTGCAGCGCCCGCGCGTGCACCGGTCGTCGCAGGCGCCCGACCCGAGCGCGATCTGGGCGGCCCGCCTCGAGCACGGACCACCGGCCCTGGGCTGATTCGTCTGCGGCGCCGCCGGGGTCGCCGCTCGCCCCCCGGCAAGCGCGTCGCGGCTGCCGCATGAGATGCGCGCAGCCCGGCTGCCCGTCCCATTCGCGCGTCGGCATGGGACTCACGTCATGCCAGTCCGCGCGCGCCCACCCCATGTTCACTGTTTCATCCCACACCCAAGGAGATTCCGCATGCGATTCAACCACCTGATCGGCAGCGCCCTGATCGCGCTCGCGACACTGCCGGCCCATGCGCACGAAAGCAAGATCGGCGCGATCACGATCGACCACCCCTATGCCCGTGCCACCGGCGCCGGCCAGGCAACCGGCGGTGGCTACATGAAGCTCGTCAACGGCGGAGCGGCGGACCGCCTCGTGTCGCTGAGCGCCGACGTGGCCAAGACCGTCGAGCTGCACGAGATGAAGATGGAGGGCGACGTGATGAAGATGCGCCAGGTCGCCGGCATCCCGTTGGCCGCTGGCCAGACCGTCGAGCTCAAGCCCGGCGGCTACCACGTGATGTTCGTCGGCCTGAAGGCGCCGCTGAAGGCGGGCGACAGCTTCCCGATGAAGCTCAGGTTCGAGAAGGCCGGCGAGGTCACGGTCGACGTCAAGATCGAAGCGGCCGGCGCGATGGCCGGCATGAAGCACTGACACCCGCCAGTGGAGAAGGCGTCATGAACCCATTGGCCCGGGTCGTCCTGGCCTGCCTCGGTGCGCTGTCGTCGGGCACCGCTTTCGCCTGTGCGAGCTGCGGATGCAGCATCAACTCCGACTGGGGCGCGCAGGGCCTGTCCGACACGTCGGGCTGGACCATGGATCTGCGCTACGACGATCTGAACCAGAACCAGCTGCGCGCGGGCAGGAAGGCGATCTCGGCGTCCGATGCGGCGGCGACCACGATCCCGTCCAGCGGCGATCCGGCGGAAGTCGAGCAGTACACTAGGAATCAGTACCTGACCGCGACCCTGGACTACAGCGAAGGGAGCCGCTGGGGCGTGAGCCTGAGCCTGCCGTTCATCCGTCGCTCGCACAGCACGCTCGGCAGCGGCAGCGACGGTTCGACCTTCGACCCGGCCAACGGCGCCTACACGTCGTCGGGTTCCGGGCTGGGCGACGTGCGCGTCGTGGGTCGCTACTTCGGCTTCTCGGACCGGCACGACTTCGGCATCCAACTCGGGCTGAAGCTGCCGACCGGCAAGAAGAACCAGATGGGCGACGACGGCGTCACCGATGTCGACCCGGGGCTGCAGCGCGGCACCGGCACGACGGACCTGATCGTCGGGGCCTACTATTTCGGCGACATCGGCTCCAAGGCGGGTTACTTCGCACAAGCAACGATCCAGTCCGCGCTGAACCACTCGACGATGGCCGGTGGCTCGTACAGGCCCGGCGACAGCGTGAACGTCAGCGTTGGTGTGCGCTACCGGGGCTGGGCCTCCTTCGTGCCGGCCGTGCAGATCAACGCGCGGCATGCGAAGACCGACTCCGGTGACGCGGCGGACACCTTTGCCACCGGCGGAACACTCGTGTACCTGACGCTCGGTGGCATGCTGCCGGTGACCGAGAAGTTCGCGCCCTATGTCAACGTCCAGCTTCCCATCTATCAGAACGTCAACGGCATCCAGCTCGCGCCGAGGTACACCGTGTCGGTCGGGGCGCGGTACGCGTTCTGAGCGCCGACGCGCGTCGGGCCACCCAGGCCCGACACTGCGGGTAGGTCATTTCGCGAGCGCGCGCAGCGCCAGCTTGATGCCGTCGCTGACGCCCACGTCGGCGGGAAGGGCCTTCAGCGCGGCCGCGGCCTCGCGGTCGCTGTAGCCGAGCGCGAGCAGCGCCTGCAGGATATCGCCCTGCGCGTGGCTGGCGACGCTGGCCGGCGCGGCGATCGCGTCGCCGAGCTTGCCCTTGAGTTCGAGCAGCAGCCGCTCGGCGGTCTTCTTGCCGATGCCGGGCACCTTCACGAGACGCGCGCTCTCCTGCAGGCCGACGGCCTGCGCGAGCTCGTTGACGCTCAGGCCCGACAGGATAGCCAGCGCGGTGCGCGGGCCGACGCCGGAGATCTTCACGAGCAGCCGGAAGGTCGCGCGTTCGTCGGGGGTCAGGAAGCCGAACAGGACCTGCGCGTCTTCGCGGACGACGAAGTGCGTCAGCAGCGTGACACGCTCGCCAAGCCCGGGCAGGTTGTAGAAGCTGCTCATCGGCACGTCGACCTCGTAGCCGACGCCGTTCACATCGATGAGCAGGTGCGGGGGCGATTTTTCCGCGAGCGTGCCGGTCAGTCTTCCGATCATCGGGCCATTATCGGCCCGGCATCAGGCACGGCGGAACAGGCCCAGGCGCTGCGCCTCGAGCGCGGCTTCGGCGCGCGAGCTGACGTTGAGCTTGCGGTAGATCTGCTTCACGTAGTCGGCGATCGTGTGGCGCGACAGGTTCAGCTGCACGCCGATCTCGGGCAGCGTGAAGCCCTTCGCGACGCGCAGCAGCACCTCGTTCTCGCGCTCGGTCAGCGCGACGTGCGGCATGTTCTGCGGGCGCTCCTGCGGGCGCGTCTGCGCCGCGAAGTGCGAGATCACGCGGCGCGCGATCGACGGCGACAGCGGCGGTTCGCCCTGGCTCATGCGGTTGAGCTGCTCGGCGATCAGCTCGCGCGCCTGCTCCTTCAGCAGGTAGCCGAACGCGCCGGCCTGCAGCGCCGGGAACAGGTGGTCGTCGTCGTCGTGGATCGTCACGACCACCGACTGGCATTCGGACTGCGCCTCGCGCAGTGCGGCGACCACGTCCACGCCCGATCCGTCGGGCAACCCGAGGTCGACCAGCGCGAGCTTGAACTTGACCGCGGTCACGAGCGCGAGCGCGTCATGCACGCGCGCGGCCTCGTGGATCTGCCCGTTCGGAAACACTTGTTTGATCAGCGCCTTGAGCCAGGAGCGGATCTCGGGCAGGTCTTCGAGCAGCAGGATGTTGTCCATCGGGACACCTCAGGGGTCAACGCGCCAGGAACGGCGCTGCGCGCAAGTCGCGCTCTCGGCCATCGTAGCGATGTATCGGCTTCGCCCGCCCACACTGTAGCTCGCCTCACAGTGGAAGCGTGAGCCTTATCACGGTGCCATAGCCGGCCCCCGATTCGACCAGGCACTGGCCCTGCATCTGCTTGGCGCGGTGCTTCATGCTGGCCATGCCGTGGCCGCGGTCGAGCTTGCCGTCGAGCTCCATCGGGATGCCCCTGCCGTTGTCCTGCACCGTCAGGCCGAACTGGCGCTCGCTGATCGCGCAGCGCACCTTGCAGTGCGAGGCGCCGCTGTGCTTGATGATGTTGCTGACCGCCTCGCGCAGGATGCGCGTGGTCTGCACGAAGCCGCGCGCCGGCAGCAGCTGCTCGATCTCCTCGGTCGGGCCGCGCCAGTCGGCCTCGATGTTGGCCTGGCCCAGGCGCGAGACCGTCTCGGCGCGCCAGTCGGCCAGCGCATCGGCCAGCCGCATCGGCTTGCCGGTCAGGCCGCGCACCGACAGTCGCATCTCCTCGAGCGCCTCGCGCGCCAGCGTCGAGATGCGCTCCGACTCGCTGGTGTGCACGATCGTCAGCAGCTTCGCGCCGAGGTCGTCGTGCAGGTCGGCGGCGATGCGCTTGCGCTCCTTCTCGGTGACCTGCTCGACGCGCAGTTCCGCGAGCTGCGCGAAGTTGCGCTCGATCTCGGCGGTGATCTCCTGGACCCGGCCCTCGAGGTTCTCGCGCCCGGCCTCGGCCGTGCGCAGCGCGCGCGCGAAGACCTGCAGCAGGCGCATCGCCACGCCGATGAACACCAGCGGCAGAACGACCTGCAGCAGCGACACGCCCCGGTTCGGCAGCCACCCGTACTGAAGCGGGAACTGCAGTCCGAGGAGCACCAGCACCACCGCGAGCATCGCCGACATCGACCAGAAATCCTGGCGCTTGCCGCGCCAGGTCACGACCAGGTACAGCACGGCCGCAGCCAGGACTTCCGCCGCGAGCGCCGCGTACCAGACGCTCGCCATCACGAACAGGCGTCCCGGCCCGGCGAGCAGCAGCGTGGCCGGCAGCAGCACCCATTGCGCGACCAGCGCGTTCTCGATCCAGCGCGAGCGCAGGCCGGCGTAGCTGAGCAGGAACTGCACCGCGAGCGCGACCAGCGGCGCGAAACCGGTGCAGAACAGGAACTCCATCACGCCGGTGTCCCACGGCATGTCGCGCCACCAGACCCGCGCCGACAGCAGGCTCCAGACCAGACCCAGCCAGCCGAAGTAGCCGAGGTAGGCCTCGCGGCGGTTCATCCAGCCCAGGCCGATCATCACGCAGCCCAGCACCGCGAGCGCCAGGTTCGCGAACTGCACCGAGGTGATGCTCCAGAAGCGGCGTGTGTCGTACTCGCGCGCGAGCTGCGCGTACGGGCCGACCTTCAGTGCCGATAAGCCGCCCGCGCGCTGGCGCGATGCGACACGCTGCAGCGCGTGGCCCTGCAGCTGCACGTCGAGCAGGTTGCCCCTGTCCTGCAGCAGCGCGGCCGGCAGCGTGATCAGCTGCGGGTAGTGGCAGTTGCGCGTCACCGGCTCGCTCATGCGCCCGCCGCTGAAGAGGTGGTTGCCGTTCAGGTAGACCTCGACGTTGCTGCAGGCGCGCTCGATGTACAGGGCCATCAGTTCGTGCGAATCGACGCCGGCCGGCCGGTCGAAGCCGGTGCGGTACCAGACGCTGCCCTCGAAGCGCGGGCGCGTCACCGCCCAGTCGTCGGGCAAGCGCACCGGCAGCGCGAGCTCGGTGTACGCGCCCGGGCTGCCCACGGTCTGGACCGACACCGCCTTGTCGATCACCAGCACGTGGTCGCCGGCGTCGGCGCGCGCCGGCAGCACACCGGCCGCCCAGGCGATCGCCGCGACCGCGCAGCACCGCGCGAGTGCACGGGCCGTGGGGGCGAAGGCGAACGGCTTGAGCATCGACGCGCATTGTGCCGGAGCGACCTCGCGCCGCATGCGTCTGCGGCGCCGCCGAAGCGACGCGGATGCCGACAACGGCACGCTCGGCAAGCGACAATCCGGGCTCCGAACCGACCGCACCCGACCTTGATCCTTCGCCATTCCTTCGAACCGCGCGACAACACCCGGCTCGCCCACCTCTGCGGCAGCCTCGACGAGCACCTGCGCAGCATCGAACAGCTGCTCGACGTGAGCGTCTCGCGGCGCAACGAGTTCTTCCGCGTCGAGGGACCGAAGGCGGGCGCCCAGCATGCGATGGACCTGCTGCTGGCCCTGTACGAGCAGTCGCGCCGGCCGATCGGCGCCGAGCACGTGCAGCTCGCGCTGGTGCAGGTCGGCGCGGACGCGGCGCAGGCCGGCACGCGCCGCGGCCGTGCCAGGCGTGCCGCAGCGCCCGCGCCGCAAGAGGGCGACGCGGCCGGGGGCGCCGGCCCCGACGCGATCACGCTGCGCACGCGCCGTGCCGACCTGACCGGCCGCACGCCGAATCAGACGACCTACCTGCGCAACATCCTGGCGCACGACATCACCTTCGGCATCGGTCCGGCCGGCACCGGCAAGACCTTTCTGGCGGTGGCCTGCGCGGTCGACGCGCTCGAGCGCAGTGCGGTGCAGCGCATCATCCTGACGCGCCCGGCGGTCGAGGCCGGCGAGCGCCTCGGCTTTCTGCCCGGCGACCTGGCGCAGAAGGTCGACCCGTACCTGCGCCCGCTCTACGACGCGCTGTACGACCTGATGGGCGCCGACAAGGTCAGCCGGGCCTTCGAGAAGGGCACGCTCGAGATCGCGCCGCTCGCCTTCATGCGCGGGCGCACGCTGAACCATGCGTTCGTGATCCTCGACGAGGCGCAGAACA
>JAYSLR010000682.1:0-12489 GCA_043725365.1 Rhizobacter sp.
TCGGGCCAGGAGACGGCCTACGAGAGCGTCGTGCTCGACAAGCACGGCCAGCGCATCCCGGTCGAGTTCATCGTGCGCACGATGATGCGCGGCGGCGAGCGCCTGCGCATGACGATCGTGCGCGACATCCGCGACCGCCATGCGGCGCAGGCCCGCATCCACCATCTCGCGCACCACGACGCGCTCACCGGGTTGCCGAACCGGGCCTCGTTCATGGAGCATCTGGAGCAGCAGATGGCGCGCTCGCCGGATGGCGGCGGCACGCGGCTGGCGCTGCTGTTCATCGACCTCGACCACTTCAAGCGCGTCAACGATTCGCTCGGCCACCTCGTCGGCGACGCGCTGCTGCGCACGGTGGCGAAGCGCATCACCGCGGGCCTGCGCGCGACCGACATCGTCTCGCGCTTCGGCGGCGACGAGTTCGTGGTGCTGCTGTCGGGACTGGCGGCCGGCGCGCAGCAACGCGCCGACGCCGAGGAGGTGGCGCTGAAGCTGCTCGCCGGCATCGGGGCGGCCGTCGATGCCGACGGGCGCCCGCTGTCGGTCACGCCGTCGATCGGCGTCGCGCTGTACCCCGGCGACGGCAGCACGCCCGAGGAACTCGTCCGGCACGCCGACTCGGCGATGTACCGCGCCAAGGCGCGCGGCCGGGCGAACCACCAGTTCTTCGATCGCGGCGTCCCGAGTTCGGCCTATGCCGAGCTCGTCGTGGAGGGCCAGCTCGCGCAGGCGCTGGAGCGCGGCGAGTTCGTGCTGCACTTCCAGCCCCAGGTGCGGGCCGACGACGGCCGCCCGGTCGGCGCCGAGGCGCTGATCCGCTGGAACCATCCGGAGCGCGGCCTGCTGCTGGCGGACGCGTTCATCCCGGTGGCCGAGCAGCGTCAGCTGATGCTGCCGATCGGCCAATGGGTGCTGGCCGAAGCCGCGCGCTGCGCGCTGCGCTGGCGCGAGATCGGGCTGGCAGTGGCGCCGGTCGCGGTGAACCTGTCGAGCGTGCAGTTTCAGTCGATCGGCTTTCTCGAGGCCGTCACCCAGGTGCTGCCGGCCGGCGGCATCGGTCGCGGGCTGCTCGAGCTCGAGCTGACCGAGCGCATGCTGATGGACGACCTGGTCGAAGTGAAGCAGCGCCTGATGCACCTGAAGGCGCTGGGGCTGCAGATCTCGGTCGACGACTTCGGCACCGGCTACTCGTCGCTGGGTCACCTGAAGGAGCTGCCGATCGACAAGATCAAGATCGACCGCTCGTTCGTGCACGACCTGCCGGGCAATCGCGACTCGGCGGCGATCACGCGCGCGATCATCCAGATGGGGCGCAGCCTCGAACTGCAGGTCGTCGCCGAGGGCGTCGAGACCGAGGCGCAGCGGGCGTTCCTGGCCGAGCAGGGCTGCGACGGTCTGCAGGGCCTGCTGATCAGCGCGCCGCTGCCGCAGGTCGAGTTCGAAGCCTGGGTGATGTCGGCCCCCCGATTGCCGAGTACGGCAATCGACCCCCCGGGGGGGAGCGGGCCGGCTTGGGGCGGCCCGGCGCTCGGCCCTTCGCGCGATCCGCCTACTTCTTCTTGACCGGCCGCTTCCAGCCCGCCAGCGACACCGGCCTGGCGCGCGCGACCGTCAGTTGCCCGGCCGGCGCATCCTTCGCGATCGTCGAGCCGCCACCGATCGTCGCGCCGTCGCCGAGCGTGATCGGTGCGATCAGCACGCAGTTGCTGCCGACGTGCACGTCGGCGCCGATCACGGTGCGGTGCTTGTTCGCGCCGTCGTAGTTGGCGGTGATGCTGCCGGCGCCGAAATTGACGCGCTCGCCGACCGTCGCGTCGCCCAGGTAGGCGAGGTGGTTCGCCTTCGCGCCCCGCGCCAGCGTCGAGTTCTTGACCTCGACGAAGTTGCCGATGTGCACGTCCTCGGCCAGCACGGCGCCGGGCCGCAGCCGCGCGAACGGGCCGACCAGCGAGCCGGCACCGACCTGCACGCCGAGCGTGTCGCCGTCGATGTGGGTGAACGGGTGGATCACCGCGCCGGCCGCGATCGTCGCGTTGCGGATCATGCAGTTCGCGCCGATGCGCACCGCGTCGCCGAGCTCGACCCGGCCCTCGAAGACGCAGTTGACGTCGATCTCGACGTCCGCGCCGCAATGCAGTTCGCCGCGCAGGTCGAATCGCGCCGGGTCGGCCAGGCGCACGCCGGCCTCCATCAGCGCGACCGCCTGGCGGCGCTGGAAGCGCCGTTCGAGGTCGGCGAGCTGTACCGGGCTGTTGACGCCCAGCACCTCGGTCTCGCTGCCGGCCGCTGCGGTGACGACGGCCACACCGTCCGCGACCGCCATCGCGACCACGTCGGTCAGGTAGTACTCGCGCTGCTGGTTGTCGTTCGTCAGCGCCGCGAGCCAGCGCTTGAGCTGCTCTGTGGGCGCCGCCATCACGCCGGTGTAGACCTCCCGGATCGCGCGCTCGGCCGGGCTCGCATCCTTGTGCTCGACGATGGCGTGAACGCGCCCGCCCTCGCGGGCCGAGCGCCCGGCCGGGTCACCGCGCACGATGCGGCCGTAGCCGGTCGGGTCGTCGAGCGTCACCGTCAGCAGCGCCAGCCGCTTCCCGCCGCAGGCCTTCACGAGCGCGCGCGCGGTCGCCGCCTCGATCAACGGCACATCGCCGTTCAGGATCAGCGTCGTGCCCTGGTCGTGCAGCAGCGGGACCGCCTGCTGCACCGCGTGCCCGGTGCCCAGCTGCGGCATCTGGCGCGCAAAACGCAAGGTCGGCAGGTTCGGCGCCGCCACCGCCGCCTCGACCTCGTCGGCACCATGGCCAGTGATGGCCACGATGCCATCGGGCCGCAGGTCGACGGCCGTCTGCAGAACATGCTGCAATAGGCTGCGCCCGGCCAGTTGGTGAAGCACCTTCGGCCGGGCCGACTTCATCCGCGTGCCCTTGCCCGCGGCCATGATCACGATGTCGAGCGCCATGATGTCTTTCTTTCGAAGGGTCGGGTTCCGGGCGCTGATTATCGTGGCGCTGTGCGGCGTGCTCGGGCTGACCTCGGGCTGCAGCGCGCTGCGCATCGCCTACGGCACCGCGCCCGACCTGGCCTACTGGTGGCTGGACCGCTACGTCGACTTCGACGGCGCGCAGACGCCGCGCGTGCGCGACGCGATCAAGCAGTGGTTCGCCTGGCATCGCCGCACCCAGCTGCCCGACTATGCCGCGCTGCTCGCGCGCGCCGAGGTCGAGGTGCTGGCCGACACGACGCCGGCGCGCGTGTGCGAGTGGCAGGCCACGGTGCTGGCGCGCGCCCATGTCGCGTTCGACCACATCGCGCCGGCCGCGGCCGACCTGATGCGCACGATCACGCCCGAGCAGGTCAGGTACCTCGAGCGGCGCTACGAGAAGTTCAACGCCGAGTTCCGCGACGACTTCCTGCAGCCCGATCCGCGCGAGCGCGCGCACGAGGCGCTGAAGCGCACCGTCGACCGGGCCGAGATGCTATACGGCCGGCTCGATGCCGCGCAGCGCGAGCGCATCGCCAACGGGCTGAAGCGTTCGCCGTTCGACCCCGAGCTGTGGCTGTCGGAGCGCCGGGCGCGCCAGCAGGACGCGCTGCAGATCCTGCGCCGCACCGGTGCCGACGGCGCCAGCCGCGAGCAGTCGCTGGCCGCGCTGCGCGGCTACGTCGACCGGCTCGAGCATTCGCCGCGCGACACCTACCGGCGCTACAGCGAGCGCCTGAACGAGTTCAATTGCGCGTTCGCCGCCAGCGTCCACAACGCGACCAGCCCGGCCCAGCGCCGCGCCGCTGCAAAGCGGCTGGCCGGCTGGGAGGTCGACCTGCGCGCGATCGCCGCGGCCGCCGCGGCGCCGCTGCCGAGCATCTACTAGGGCGGCGAGCCCTTCGAGATCTGCGTCGTCACCCGGCGCGGGTTCGGGCCGTTCTTCGGGAAGTCCTTCAGCGCGGCCTCGAACATCGCCGGCAGCAGGTAGTCGATGGCCGCCGACGGCCCGCTGTTGCTGGCGCGCGCCTCGTACAGCAGCTCGCCGGTCTTGCGGTCGCGGATCAGCAGCGCGACCTCGCGGTCGAAGCTGGCGGGCTCGTACGGGCCGCCCCAGCCCCAGCCCCAGCCGGGGCCCCAGTAGCCGCCGCGCAGGAAGCGGCCGGGGCCGTAGCGGTAGCTGCCGCGCCAGAACAGCGGGTCGTTGTAGATCCACGGGTCGGTGCTGGTGACGCGGGCACCGACCTGCATCAGGTACTGGGCATCGTTGGCGTCTGCCGCGGCGCGGAAGCCCGCGGCCTCGAGCGCGCCGCGCGCCGCGTCTTCGAGCTGCTGGCGGCGTTCGGGGTGGGCCTGCTGCGAGGGCAGCCGTTCGAACACGAAGCTCGCCGGCCGGCGCTCGGCCGGCCACGCGCCGTAGGTCGAGACCTCGTTGCTCAGGTTGTTGAAAGCGGCGCAACCGCCCAGCACGAGGGCGATGGCCAGGGCGGCGAGCAGTCTGAACACGGTGGGTCTCCTTCGGCGGGCGCAGGGCGTCAGGGCGCCGCGCGCAGCGTGATCGTCGACGCCGCCGGTGGCGCGCAATCCGCGTCGTCGTCGAACGCGCGGTCACCGGCGGCGTCGGCCACGCCACTGGCTTGGAGCGTGGTGAACGGGTAGAGGTTCCGGTCCATCAGGTGCGAGGGCACGACGTTCGCCATCGCATTGAACATGTTCTCGACGCGGCCGGGAAAGCGCCGGTCCCAGTCGCGCAGCATCTGCTTCGTCTGCACGCGCTGCAGGTTGTCCTGGCTGCCGCACAGCGTGCACGGGATGATCGGGAACTGGCGGTGCGCGGCCCAGCGTTCCAGATCGAGCTCGTTCACGTAGGCGAGCGGGCGGATCACGACGTTCTTGCCGTCGTCGCTGACCAGCTTGGCCGGCATGCCCTTGAGCTTGGCGCCGAAGAACATGTTCATGAACAGCGTCTGCAGCATGTCGTCGCGGTGGTGGCCGAGCGCGATCTTCGTCGCGCCGAGCTCGCCGGCGACGCGGTACAGGATGCCGCGCCGCAGCCGCGAACACAGGCTGCACATCGTCTTGCCCTCGGCAATCACGCGCTTGACGATCGAGTAGGTGTCCTGGTTCTCGATGTGGAACGGGATGCCGAGCGTCGCGAGGTACTCGGGCAGCACGTGTTCGGGGAAGCCGGGCTGCTTCTGGTCGAGGTTGACCGCGACGATGTCGAAGCGGATCGGCGCGCGCGCGCGCAGCCCGATCAGGATGTCCAGCAGCGCATAGCTGTCCTTGCCGCCCGAGACGCAGACCATCACCTTGTCGCCGTCCTCGATCATGTTGAAGTCGACGATGGCCTGGCCGACCAGGCGGTGCAGGCGCTTGCCGAGCTTGTGCAGCTCGACCGGGGCTTTGCCGCTTTTCGGGGGCGATTCCAGCACGGCGCTCATGCGGCCTTCTCCTTCAATCCGAACACCTCGCAGCCGACCGCGTCGCAATCCGGGTACACATCGGGCTTCTCGGTCGAGACGCGTGCGGCGCGCACCTTGGGGTGCGCCAGCATCAGCGCCAGCACGTCGTCACACAGGGTTTCCTGCAGGTGGATGTGGCCCTTGGCGACGCGCTCGCCGATGCTGCGGCGCATGAAGTCGTAGTCGACCACCTCGTCGAGCTCGTCGGCCTTCGGCGTCGACAGCGCCAGCGGGATGTACAGGTCGACGTTGATCAGCACGCGCTGCTCGCCCGTCTTCTCGAACGCGTGCACGCCGATGTTGATGAAGACCTCGTAGTCGCGCAGGAACAGGCGCCGGCAGTCCATCAGGCTGGGGTGGCTCAGCAGGCTGTGCATGGCTAGTTCTTCTTCGCGAGGTAGAGCACGTCGCGCGGCTGCGCGGCCAGGTGCTGGCCGCCGTCGACCAGCAGCGTGGTGCCGGTGATCGCCGGCGACTCGATCAGGAAGCGCACCGCCCGCGCGATGTCGTCGGGCGTCGACGAGCGCTGCAGCGGCGTCATCCGGTGCGCGGCGGCGAACTCCGCGTCGGTCATCGGGCCCGAGGGCATCGTGACCCCCGGCGCGACGCCGCAGACGCGCAGCTGCGGCGCCAGCGCCTGCGCGAGCATCACGGTGGCGGCCTGCAGCGCGGCCTTCGACAGCGTGTACGAGAAATGATCCGGGTTCGGGTTCCAGAGCTTCTGGTCGAGGATGTTGACGACGCAGCCGGTTTCGGTGCAGCCCTGCAGATGCGTGTGCAGGGCCTGCGCGAGGATCACGGCCGGGGCGGTGTTGGCGCGCCAGTGCCGGTCCATCGCCGCGTGGCTGAAGCTCGCGGCGTCGTCGTCCTCGAACACCGAGGCGCTGTTGACGACCGCGTCGAGCCGCCTGAAGTGCGCCACGACCGCCGGCACCAGCGCCCGGCAGGCGGCCTCGTCGGACAGGTCGGCCTGGAAGGGCTCGGCACGCGCGCCGAGCGCACGCAACTCGGTGACCGTGGCCTGCGCCTCGGCAGCCGAGCCGCGGTAATGCACCGCCACATCGAAGCCGTGGCGTGCGAGGTCGAGCGCCATCGCGCGGCCGAGCCGTCGGGCGGCGCCGGTGACGAGCACGACGGGGCGGGTCGAGGTGGACATGGTTCCTACAATGCGCCGATGCAAGCGTCTGAATCCGCCAGTGTATCGGCGCCACTGCCCCGACTGATCCACGCGGCGATCGCGCGCGACGGCGGCTGGCTGCCGTTCGACCGTTTCATGGCGCTGGCGCTGTATGCGCCGGGGCTGGGCTACTACGCGAACCACGGCCGCAAGTTCGGCCTGCTGCCGCAATCGGGCAGCGACTTCGTCACCGCGCCGGAACTGTCGCCGTTGTTCGGGCAGGCGCTCGCGCGGCAGGTCACGCAGGCGCTGCGCGCCAGCGACACGCGCGAGCTCTGGGAGTTCGGCGCCGGCTCCGGTGCGCTCGCGCACCAGCTGCTGCAGGCACTGGGTGCGCAGGTCGAGCGCTACACGATCGTCGAGCTCTCCGGCAGCCTGCGCGAGCGCCAGCGCGAACGGCTCGCGGCCTGCGGCGAGCGCGTACGCTGGGTCGATGCGCTGCCGGCCGCGATGCAGGGCGTGGTCGTCGGCAACGAGGTGCTCGACGCGATGCCGGTGCAACTGCTGCACTTCGACGGCACGCGCTGGTTCGAGCGCGGCGTCGTCGCCGACGGCGCGGCCTTCGCGTGGAGCGATCGGCCGAGCGCGCTGGCGCCGCCGGTCGCGGGCCCGTTCGCGCCCGGCACCGTGACCGAGATCCACCCGCAGGCCGAGGCCTTCGTCGCGACGCTGGCCGAGCGGCTGACGCGCGGCGCCGCGTTCTTCATCGACTACGGCTTCCCCGCGGCCGAGTACTACCACCCGCAGCGCCACGGCGGCACGCTGATGTGCCACCACGCGCACCGTGCCGACACCGATCCGCTCGCCGACGTCGGCGCCAAGGACATCACCGCGCACGTCGACTTCAGCGGCATCGCGCTGGCCGCGCAGGACGCCGGGTTCGACGTGATCGGCTACACCACGCAGGCGCACTTCCTGATCAACTGCGGCGTGATGGAGCTGCTGGCGGGCGCCGACCTGCGGACCACGGCCAACGCGCAGAAGCTGCTGACCGAGCACGAGATGGGCGAGCTCTTCAAGGTGATCGGGTTCGCGAAGGGCTGCGACCCCGCGTTCACCGAGGCGCCGCTCGGCTTTGCGCGCGGCGACCGGACGCACACGCTGTGATCCGCTGGGGACATCGGGGGGCGCCAGCGTGATCCGCTGGGTACATCAGGGGTCGCCAGCGTGATCCGCTGGCTCATCGTCGTCTTCCTCGCGCTGATCCTGTTCAGCGGCCTGCGGCCGTGGCTCGAGAAGTTCGGCCTGGGCAAGCTGCCGGGCGACTTCCGCTTCCGGCTGTTCGGTCGCGAGTGGTTCGTGCCGTTCGCGAGCAGCGTCGTGCTGAGCCTGCTGGCGATGCTGATCGTGAAGTTCCTGTAGCGCGGCGCGGCTCTCGCGCCGGTAACAGACGCGCCGCAGGCCTCACTCCGACGTGGCAAAGACGTCCTGATAGCACCAGGCCTTCATCGCCAGCATGTGCGACGTGACACGTCCCGCCGTCATCATGCCGTCGGGCGCAGCGAACTGGGCCATCGCACTCAGCAGTCCTTGAACCTCCGAGGCCAGCACCCTGTTCCCATCGTTGAACCTGAACTCCTCGATCTGGTTCGCGCTCGATGCGTACCAGTTCTTGATCACCAGTTTGTCGCTTTGCCCGATCACGCTGATCTCCAGGTTGCTCACGTTCTTCACGAACTTCAGTTGTTCCTTCGTGATGCCTGCGAACAGGTCCACGTGGTCCGACGTGCCACCCGAATCGGTGATCGTGTCGGTGCCCGAACCGATGCCCCATCGATAGGTATCGCTGGAGGTGGTCGACGTGTCGGTCAGCGCGTCGGCACCGGCGGCGCCGTCGTAGATGTCGTCGCCTTCGCCGCCGGTCAGGGCGTTCGCCGTGGCGTTGCCGATCAAGACATTGGCGTTCGCGTTGCCGACGCCATTGGCCGCGCTGGCTCCGATCAGCGTCAGGTTCTCGAGATTCGCCGAGAGCGTCCAGCTCACGGCCGACTGAACCGTGTCGATTCCTTCGTTGGCGTTCTCGGTGACGACATCGGTTGTGACATTGACAACGTAGGTATCGTCGCCGGCGCCGCCGACCATCGTGTCGGTGCCCAAACCACCGTCGAGCGTGTCGTTGCCGATGCCGCCGAAGAGGGCGTTGCTCGCGCCGTTGCCGAGCAATACGTTGTTGAGCGCATTGCCGGTGCCGTTGATCGCTTTCGTTCCCGTCAGTGTCAGGTTCTCGACGTTGGCGCCGAGCGTCCACGTCAAGGCCGTTTGGACGGTATCGACGCCCTCGCTGGAAATTTCGATGACGGCGTCCGTCGCAGTGTCGACAACGTAGGTGTCGTTGCCCGTGCCGCCGATCAGCGTGTCGCTGCCGGCGCTGCCATCGAGCGTGTCGTCGCCGGCACCACCGCTCAATGTGTTGGCGGCACTGTTGCCGGTCAGAAGATTGTCGAGTGCGTTGCCGGTGCCATCGATTGCGACGGTGCCGGTCAGCATCAGGCTCTCGACGTTGGCAACCAGCGTGTAACTCACGCTGCTCTGCACCAGGTCGAACCCTGCGGCGGCATTCTCGATGACCGTGTCGCCCAGGCTGTCGACGACGTAGGTATCGTCGCCAGTACCGCCGAGCATCGTGTCCGCGCCGGCGCCCCCATTCAGGGTGTTGGCGCCGCTGTTGCCCGTCAGCACGTTCGCGAGCGCATTGCCGATGGCGGTCGTCGGCGCAGCACCGGTCAGGGTCAGATTCTCGACATTGCCGCCCAGTGTCCAGCTCACCGCGGACAGCACCGTGTCGATGCCCTCGCCGGCATTCTCCGTGACCGCGTCAGTCGCGATGTCGACAATGTAGGTGTCGTCGCCGGTACCGCCGAGCATCGTGTCGTTGCTCAAACCGCCGTCCAGCAAGTCATTGCCGGCGCCGCCGACAAGCGTGTTCTTCCCGCTGTTGCCCGTGAGCACGTTGCCGAGCGCGTTGCCCGTGCCGTTGATGGTCGCCGAGCCGGTCAGCGTCAAGTTCTCGACGTTGGCGCCGAGTGTCCAGGTCACGGACGACTGCACGTCGTCGATGCCCTCGCTGGCATTCTCGAAGACCGCGTCGGTGGTCAGGTTGACGATATAGGTGTCGTTGCCGATGCCGCCGTACATGTCGGCCGGCGCGTCGCCCGCGACCGTCAGGTCGTCGCCGGCCTCGCCGTAAAGCATGTCTCGGTAGGCGATCTTTCGGGCGGTGTCGGTGCCGCCACGCAGTGTGTCGTTGCCGTCGCCTCCATAGAGCACGTCCGCACCGGCACCTCCGTCCAGCAGGTCATCGCCACCATAGCCGTACACCGTGTCCAGCGTGCCGACGGCATTGCCCAGGCCGTTGATGACATCGGCGGACTGCGTTCCGGACAGCGCGTCCGCGCCCGCTGTGCCACTGATTGGCAGCCTGGCCGCGATGTCCGTCTGCGTCCAGACCGTCCCGTCGGCGAAGCTGATTTGCTCGAAATCGCCGCGCCCGAAGTAACCCTCGACAATGACCTGATCCCCGCTGTTGACGGCTATCCGCAGATCGCTTCCTTGTCGCGCCGCCGAGGTGTCGGCCGCACCGATCCCGAGGCCGAGCCGTAGCGTGTCGGTTCCGCCGTTGGCGCCCGCGAGGAGATCCGTGTCCGAGATCGTGTCGATGCCGTCGCCGACGCGAAACTCGAAGATATCGTCGCCCGCTCCTCCATAGAGCCTGTCGTTGCCGGTATTGCCGCGCAGCACGTCGTTGCCGCCCAGGCCGCGGATGGTGTCGTCTCCGCCGAGGCCGTCGATCACGTCAGCGCCGTCGCCGCCGACGATCACGTCGTTTCCGTTCGTGATGCGCGGAGTCAGCTGTTCAATGGCATCTCTGTCCAGCACGTTGCCGTCGGCAAAGACGATCTGTTCGATCCCGTTGCGACCCCCTTGCGAACCGGCAAGGTTGAATTGGCCTGCGAGCCGCAGCGAAATGCCTTTGGACGCGCTCGTCAGGACCAGATCGACACCGTTGGCCCGACTGAAGACGAGATCCGACAGCACGATCCCTTCACCGAACAGCACCCGGTCGGCATCGGCCAAGGACCCGTCGTCGTCGATGGTGTCGACACCGTCGCCGGGTTCGATGACGTAGGTGTCGCTGCCCAGGCCGCCGTCGAGTGTGTCGTCTCCAGGGCCTCCGATCATCAGGTCGTCACCGGCCCGACCCTGCAGGATGTCGTTGCCCGACCCGCCACCGAGGGTGTCCGCCGCCGCGGTACCGACGATCCAGTCGTCGCCGTTGGTTCCCAGCATCGCGCGGGCGGAAACCATGTCAGGCGTCCACAGTGTTCCGTCGCCGAACTCGACATTCATCGCGCCGTTCTTCGACGTGATCGTCTCCGCTCCCACGACAAGCCGGTAGTCCGGGCTCGTTCCGTAGCGGCTTACCTGAACGGCGTTCGGATCGATGCCGGCGCCGAAGCGCAGCGTGTTGTCGGAGACGGCTGCGGCGCCTTCATCGATCACATCCGACCCATCACCCAGGTTGTAGAGGTAGATGTCATGCCCTGCGCCGCCCGAGAGCACGTCGTTGCCGAGCCCGCCGGCAATCCGGTCGATGACCGCGGTGCCATCGATCGAGTCGGCCACGTCGGTGCCGACCAGATCGAAGCCGCTCGCCTGCAGCTGTTGCATCGTCAGCGTCGTGCCATCGGCGAACTGGATCAGGTTCACGCTGGTCTCGGCGCCTGCGCTGCCATTGATCCGCAGCGCGCCGAGGTCGCCTTCGATCTGCAGCTCGAGTTGATTCGCGCTGCCCGGTGGCGTGCCCAGCGCGTGCACCGCGCCGACGACGCCGAGCTTGATCGATGCCGGCTCGATTCCGGCTCCCAACACGATCTTGCTCTCGTGTCGCACGCCGCTGCCGTCCCGAATGGCGCTGGTGTCGTCGATGGTGTCGACCCCGTCGCCCCGCGCGTAGTAGAACGTGTTGTCGAAGCCCGCGGCGGTGATGACATCGTCCCCGAGCCCGCCCCAGAATCCGGAGCCGCCGCCGGAGCCGCTGAGTCGATCCGACTGGCGCCCGCCAACCAACTCCCAGTTCGGCAACGAGGTGGTCAGCTGGACGACGTCGGCATAGGTTCTCGCCCGGAAATCCTGTGACGAGTAACTCGAGCCGTCGTCGAACGCGATCCGCGCGATGTTGCCGGACCCGATCCCTCTCAGGTAGAAGGCATAGACGTCCTGGATCACGTAGGGATCCCCACCTGCAACGCCCGGATGGAGGTACATCTGCCCGATGTCGAAGCCGCCACCGAACAGGATTCGGTTCTGCCCTTGCGCGTCGCCCAGCACTTCGATCGCGCTCCCCATCAGCGTGCCGGTCTCGCCAAGATCGGCTTCATAGACATCGTCACCCGCGCCACCGTCGAGGTAATCCAGGCCGGCGCCGCCGTCCAACGTGTCGTTGCCCGCGCCGCCCAGGAGCGTGTCGTTGCCGGCGCCGCCGAAGAGGGCATCCGCGCCGCCCTGTCCGTTGAGGTAGTCGTCACCGTCGCCGCCATCGAGACGGTCGTCGCCCTGACGCTCGATCGGGACGCTGTCGTCGTCACCGAACAGCACGTCGTTGCCGGTCGATCCGTAGAGCTCGTCGGCGCCGCCATCGCCGACGAGTTGGTCGTTGCCATCTCCGCCGTCGAGGTAGTCGTCGCCGTGCAGCGCCGCATCGATCCCGGGATCGTCGCCGAACAAGGTGTCGTTGCCGCCTTCGCCGGAGAGTGCATCGCCACCGGCACCGCCGACCGCTTGGTCCACGCCTTCTCCGCCATGAATTTCATCGTTGCCGCCGTTGCCGAAGAGCAGATCGTCGCCGTCGCCACCATCGATGATGTCGT
>JAYSLR010000683.1:0-4530 GCA_043725365.1 Rhizobacter sp.
GGAACTCGCTCGGGCCCCCATCGTCATTGCCGAGGTCGATGTGGATCAGCCCGACATAGCGGCCGATGCCGTGGTTCGAATGCACGACCGGGTCGCCGACCTTCAGCTCCGACAAGTCCTTGATCAGCGAGTTGACGTCGCTGACGGCCTCCTGCTTGCGGCGCCGCCGCGCGGTCGGCGCGGTCGCGAACAGCTCGGTCTCGGTGACGAACTGGATCGTCGTCCCCGCGTCCGGCTCGAACCAGAAGAAGCCCTCGGCCAACGGTGCGACGGCGATCGCGAAGTGTTCGTCGCCGGCCTGGAATTCGGACAGCGTCGAGACGCTCGGCGGCTCGATCCGGCTGTCGTGCAGCAGCTCCAGCAGGCTTTCGCGCCGACCCTCGGTCTCGGCGACGATCAGCACGCGGTATTTCGTGGTCGCGACCTGTGTCTTCAGGCGCTGCAGCGGTTCAGGCGCGCCGCGGTCGACACTCAGGTCGGGCAGCGGCCGCGCCCACGCGAGCTCCTCGTTGCCGCGCAGTGCGAGCTGTGCATGGCGGTTGCACAGCGCGAAGAAGTCCTCCGGCTTCAGGAACAGATCCTCGGGCGGCAGGATCGGCCGCTCGCGGTCGGCCTGCAGGAAGCGGTGGCGCTCGCGCGTGTCGGTCCAGAACTTCTGCAGCGCCTCGTCGAGCTCGCCGTGCAGCACGAGCGTGGCGTGCTCGCCGAGGTAGTCGAAGATCGTCGCGGTCTGGTCGAAGAACAGCGGCAGGTAGTACTCGATGCCGCCGCTCGCCAGGCCGGTGCCGATGTCCCGGTACAGGCGCACCTTGCTCGGGTCGCCTTCCATCTTCTCGCGCCAGCGCGCCCGGAAGCGCGTGCGCGCGTCCTCGTCCATCGGGAACTCGCGCCCGGGCAGCAGTCGCACCTCGGGCACCGGGTACAGGCTGCGCTGGGTGTCGGGGTCGAAGGTCCGGATCGAATCGACCTCGTCGCCGAACAGGTCGACCCGGTACGGCACCGCCGAGCCCATCGGGAACAGGTCGATCAGCCCGCCGCGCACCGCGTACTCGCCCGGCGAGACGACCTGGCTGACGTGGGTGTACCCGGCCAGCGTGAGCTGGGCCTTCAGCGCCGCCTCGTCGAGCTTCTGCTTCTGCTTGAAGTGGAAGGTGTAGCCGGCCAGAAAGCTCGGCGGCGCCAGCCGCACCAGCGCGGTCGAGGCCGGCATCAGCACGACGTCGACCTCGCCCTGACGGATTCGCCACAGGGTCGCGAGCCGTTCCGAGATCAGGTCCTGGTGTGGCGAGAAGGTGTCGTAGGGCAGCGTCTCCCAATCGGGGAACACGGCGATGCGCAGGCCCGGGGCGAAGAAGGGCAGCTCGGCTTCGAGGCGCTGCGTGTCGGCCGGCTCGGCCGTGACGATCGCGGTGATGCGCTGCTGCGCCGCCTGCGCCTGCGCGAACCGGGCCAGCAGCAGCGCATCGGCACAGCCGTGCGGGCGGGGCAGCGTGAAGCGTTTTCCGGTGGCGATCGCGGGAAGTTGCATGAAATCGTGGCGCACAAAAAGCAAAGCGCCCCGGTGGGGCCTTCAGATGTGGCGTTCCCCGGGGCGAGAGACAGGCGCGATTATAGAATTCAAGGGCCGATGACGCCTTCCTCCCCCGCCGAAGATCCGCCCCGCCTGTACGCACTCGTTCCCTGTGCCGGGGTCGGCGAACGTGCGGGAGCGGGGGGGCCGAAGCAGTACGCGATGCTGGGCGAACGCAGCCTGATTGCGCACACGCTGGCGGCGCTGGCGCAGGTGCGGCGGCTCGAGGCGACGCTGGTCGTGCTCAGCCCGGCCGATACGCAGTTCGGTGCGCATCTTCAGGGCAGCGCTGCGGCCGTCGCGCATTGCGGCGGGGCGACGCGTGCCGACAGCGTGCGCAACGGCCTGGACGACCTGCTGGCGCGCGGCGCGCGCACCCACGACTGGGTGCTGGTGCACGACGCTGCCCGCTGCCTGGTGCGCGCCGAATGGATCGATGCGCTGATCGACGCCTGCCTCGACGACCCGGTCGGCGGGCTGCTCGCGCTGCCGCTGGCCGACACGCTCAAGGCCGAGCGCGACGGCCGCGTCGCGGCGACGATCGACCGCCGCGCGAAGTGGCAGGCGCAGACGCCGCAGATGTTTCGCCTCGGCATGCTGCGCGACGCGCTCGCCGCGGCCGGTGCCGACGTCACCGACGAGGCCGGCGCGATCGAGGCCGCGGGCCACGCGCCGAAACTGGTGCCGGGTGCGCTCGAGAATTTCAAGATCACCTGGCCGGCCGATTTCGAACTGGCCGAACGGCTGCTGAGGACCCGCACGACATGAACGCACCGCGCATCAAGCCGCCGCTGTGGCGCATTGGCGAAGGCTGGGACACGCACGCGCTGGTGGCCGGCCGCCGGCTCGTGCTCGGCGGTGTCGAGATCCCGCACACGCACGGACTGTTGGGCCACTCGGATGCCGACGCGCTGTGCCACGCGATCACCGACGCGCTGTTCGGCGCCGCGGCGATGGGCGACATCGGCTTTCACTTCCCCGACACCGATCCGCAATACCAGGGCGCCGACTCGCTCGCACTGCTCGCCGAGGCCGGGCGGCGCGTGCGTGCGGCCGGCTGGCTGGTCGGCAATGTCGACAGCACCGTCATCGCACAGGCGCCGAAGCTGGCGCCCCATGTCCTCGCGATGCGCCAGCGCGTTGCACAGGCCCTCGGCGTCGCGATCGATCAGGTCAGCGTGAAGGCCAAGACCGCCGAGAAGATGGGGCCGGTCGGGCGCGGCGAGGCGATCGAGGCGCGCGCGGTCTGCCTGCTGTGGCACGGCTGACGCCGCGCGCCGGGGCGCTGCCGATCACGGCGCCTTCTTCAAGCGGATGTGCGCCATCAGCCCGCCATCGGGCGCGTTGACCAGCTCGAAGCTGCCGCCCATGCGCTGCACCGCCTTGTCGACGATCGCCAGGCCCAGGCCGGCGCCGGTCGCGGCGGTGCGCGCGGCGTCGCCGCGGAAGAACGGCGTCGTCAGCTTCGCGAGCTTCAGCGGGTCGACGCCCTGGCCGAAGTCGCGCACCGTCAGGATCACCCACGGCCCGGTGCGCGCGTAGCTGACGTGCACGCGTGCGATGCCGGTGTCGATGGAGCGCCCGTAGTGGCGCGCGTTCTCGAACAGGTTCTGCAGCACGCGACCGAGCTCGACGTCGTCGGCCATCACCTTGGTATCGATCGCGACGCGCGAGCTGATGCGGATCTGGCTGGTGTCGCGCAGCGCCGCCATCTCGCGATCGACCACGCTGCTCAGGTGCACGGCCGTCAGCTGGGTCTCGCCGGGACGCGCATAGTCCATGAACTTGTCGATGATGGCGTCGAGCTGGTCGATGTCGAGCGCCATGTTCTGCTTGGCCTCCTCGTCGCGCACGCTCATCTCGGCTTCGAGCCGCAGCCGCGCCAGCGGCGTGCGCAGGTCGTGCGAGATGCCGGCCAGCATCACCGCCCGGTCCTGCTCGACCTTGGCCAGCTCGCGCGCCATCCGGTTGAAGCCCATGTTGACCTGGCGGATCTCGCTCGTCAGCGTGTTCTCGTCCAGGCGCGAATCGAACTCGCCCTCGCGGATGCGGCTGGCGGCGAACGACAGCTCCTTCAGCGGCTGGTTGATCAGCCGCGCGATCGCGGCCGAGCCGAGCACGGTCGCGAGCAGCGCCATGCTGACCCACAGCGTCAACGTGTTCCACGAGATCGGGCCGACACGGGTCGGATCGGCCTGCAGCCAGTAAGGGTCCTTCTCGATCGAGAAGCCGACCCACAGGCCGGTCGAGCCGTTGACCGAGCTCGCGACGATCGTGTCGGGGCCGAGCTGGCCGCGCAGTTCGTGCCCGATCGCGCGCGATATGCGATCGACCTCGTACGGCTCCCACTGGTCACCGGGCTCGCGCGGCGCGAGCTTCAGCGCCTCCTGGTTCGAGATCCCCTTGATCAGCGCGACCCGGTTGATGCCGTCGCTCGACAGCAGCGCCGCGCGCGCCAGCTTCACCAGGCCCGCGATCTGCTGCGCCTGCTGCGTCGCGCGCGGCTCGACCTCGAGGGCGCGGAAGGTCTGCGTCCATGCGAACACACCGCTGACGAGCAGCAGCGCAATCAGGAAGAAGGTGCGCCAGAACAGGCTGAGCGCGACTCTATTGGGCCTCATCGGAGCCTCAGGCTATCAGACGAAGAAACGGTTTCTGGAGGAGCCGGCAGGATGGCTGAGGGCGCTGAGGGCGCTGAGGGCGCTGCGGGCCGAGCGCCGGGCCGCCAAGGGCCACGAAGAGGCCCACCTCGTGGCCCTTGGCCGGCCCGCGTCCCCACGGGGGACCGGCCGACGTACTCGTCGGCCGAGGGGTGGTCATCCCTTCAGCTCGTGCCGTCCGGCACGAACACATAGCCGACACCCCACACCGTCTGGATGTAGCGCGGCTGGGCCGGGTCGGGCTCGATCATCTTGCGCAGGCGCGAGATCTGCACGTCCAGGCTGCGGTCGAAGGGCTCG
>JAYSLR010000684.1:0-1577 GCA_043725365.1 Rhizobacter sp.
TGCGGCTGCAACTTCCGGTGGCCACCGGCGATGGCCCGCTGCGGGCAGCGGCGCTCGCTGCGGGCGTGGGCCTGGCGGGGCCGACTTCGCCGGCCTGAATCAGCCGTCCAGCGCGGCGCGCAGTGCCTGTGCCGTGGCGGCATCGGCCGGGAACAAGGTCTCCAGCGCCAGCTCCGACAAGGTGATGTCCACCGGCGTGCCGAACACCGTCGTCGTGGTGATGAACGACAGCGTATCGGCTGGTGTGGCAAGCACCAGCGGCATCACCACGGCGGCCTCCATCGGCTCGACGGGCGGCCCGGCCAGCGAGCCGGCCGGCGCCGGGTAGGCGCGCAGTTCCTCGGCCAGCGCGGCGAGCACCGGGTCGGCGCTCACCGCCACCTGCTGGCGCAGACGGGCCAGCAGGTGGGCGCGCCACTGACCGAGGTTGACGATGCGCGGCGCCAGGCCTTTCGGGTGCAAGCTGAGCCGCAGCACGTTCAGCGGCGGCTGCAGCAACTCGGGCGCCACGCCGGCCAGCAACGGCAGCACGGCGCGGTTGTACGAAACCAGCGTCCAGTGCCGGTCGATGGCGAGTGCGGGGTAGGGCTCGTGGCCTTTGAGGACGAGTTCGATGGCCGCGCGCGCCGCCCTCAGCGCCGGGTCGCCGAGCGCGCGCTCGCCGAACATCGGCGCGAAGCCGGCCGCCGTAAGCAGCCGGTTGCGCTCGCGCAGCGGCACGTCGAGCCGGTCGGCCAGGCGCAGCACCATCTCGCGGCTCGGCATCGCGCGGCCGGTTTCGACGAAGCTCAGGTGGCGGGTCGAGACCTCGGCATCGACCGACAGGTCGAGCTGGCTCAGCCGGCGGCGCTGACGCCATTCGCGCAGTTGCGCGCCGACCGGCAGCGCACCCCGGGTCAACGATGCAGCAGGGTTCATGCGCTGCACGATAGCGCGGGCCGTGCACCGAGCCGATGACGCGTGAGGTAATGGACGCGATGGCACGCGCCGTTGACGATCCAGCCACGCCGTATGTCGCGGTGTTCGATGCCAAGGAGCCCGTCATGTCGAACCTGATCCAACCTTCCGTTTTCCTGCGCCGCGTGCTCTTTCTCGATGCGATCGGCAGCGCTGCAACCGCCGCCTTGATGCTGCTGGACGCCGGGCTGCTGCAGCGCTGGCTCGGCCTGCCGGCCAGCCTTTTGATGGCGACCGGCCTGGCGCTGCTGCCGTATGTCGCCTACCTGCTGTGGCTGGCCACACGCCAGTCCGTGCCGCGTGCTGCCGTGTGGGCGCCGATCGTGCTGAACCTCGTGTGGGCGGCCGACTGCGTGCTGGCGATGACCGTGGGCGGCGCCAGCCCGACACCGCTCGGCGAGGCTTTCGTCGCGGTCCAGGTGGGGGTCGCGCTGCTGTTCGCCGAACTCGAATTCATCGGCCTGCGCAAAGCGTGCGCTATCGTCGCCGCGTGACACGCAGCACCGCCCATGACATCGCTGATTCATCCGCCACACGCCAGCGCTTCGACCGCCTTGACGCGCTGCGCGCGGTTGCCATGGTCTGGATGGCGGTCTTCCATTTCTGCTTCGACCTGAACC
>JAYSLR010000685.1:0-3739 GCA_043725365.1 Rhizobacter sp.
TCGCGGTCCGCGAGGTCCACGACGTGGACGCGACGCATGCGCGCATCGGCGACCTGATCGAATCCCAGCCCGGCTTCCGGACCGTGCCGCGCCGGGTGCGCCTGGACGCTGCGCCGATCGGGCGGGCGCTGCGCGGGCAGTGCCCGGCGGGCCAGCCGCCCGACGCGGTCGCGCTGCCGGTGGTCGTCGGCGGTCGCGTGGTCGCCGCGATCGAGCTGTCGGCGATCGATCTGGCGGTCGAGCCCGGGGCGCTGACCGGTCTGCTCGAGCTGGCCCGTGCCACGCTCGCGGCGCGTGCGCCGGCTGCCGCAGCGCCGGCCGGGGATGCCGACGCCGCGCCGGTGCGCGGCGCGAAGGTATTGGTCATTGAAGAGAATGGCGTTGCGCCCGGGCCGACCGTGGCCCTGTTGCAGGGTTCGGGATGCCACGCGACCTCGGCCTCTGGCATGCTGGCGGGTCTGGAGGCCCTGGGTAGGACACAATTCGACCTGGTGCTGGTCGACGCGCCGCTGGCCGAGATCGATGCGTGCGAAGCGTGGCGCCGGTTGCGACGCCGCGTTCCGGGGGGCGGCCATCCGCTGCCGCCGTGCGTCACGCCGATGATTGCCGTGTCCGCTGCGCTTGCACCGGGCGATGGGGGCCGATTCCGCGAACTGGGTTTTGATGATCATCTTTGCAAGCCAATCCACCGGGGCCCGCTGCTTGCCATGCTGAGCAAGCACCTGCGCCTGCGCGCGCCGGCCGAGGCCGAGGGCACGCCCGCGGGCGACGCCACGCCGGTGCTCGACGCGGCCGCGCTCGCGCGCCTGACCGAACTCGACCCCAGCGGCGCGAACCGCCTGCTCGATCGCGTGCTGAAGGCGTTCGAGGTGTCGGTGGCGCGGCTGCGCCCGCAACTCGATGCCGCGCGCGCCGGCGGTGACCGCGCGACCATCCGGCTGGTGGCGCACACGCTCAAGTCCTCGTCGGCGAGCATCGGCGCGCTGCAGCTGTCGCAGCTGTGCGCGCAGGTCGAGACGGCGATCCGCCTCGAGACCGAAGCCAACCTCGAGCCCCGGCTCGACGCACTGGACGCTGCGCTCACCGGCGCGCTGCGGGCCATCGCGGCGCTGCTGAAGGAACGCGAGTGATCGCGCGCGCCATGGCCGTCGAGGACGATCTGCCCGAGCAGCCGAAGGTGCTGCTGGTCGACGACGACGAGGTCAACCTGCTGCTGACCTCGATCGCGCTGCGCGAGCGCGGCTTCGCGATCACCGAGGCGAGCAGCGGCGAACAGGCGATCGAGGTCCTCGGCGACTGGCTGCCCGATGTGGTTGTGCTCGATGCGCTGATGCCCGGCCTGGACGGTTTCCAGACCTGCGCCGCGCTGCGCGGGCTGCCCGGCTGCGAGTCGCTGCCGGTGCTGATGCTGACCGGCCTGGACGACGACGCCTCGATCACCCGCGCTTACGAGGCCGGCGCGACCGACTTCTTCGTCAAGTCGACGCAATGGAGCCTGCTCGCCGGGCGCCTGCGCTACCTGTTGCGCGCGTCGCGCACGCGCGCCGAGCTCGAGCGCAGCAAGTCGCGGCTGGCGCGCGCGCAGGACCTGGCGCGCATGGGCAGTTTCGACTGGCGGCGCGGCCATGGCGGGCCGGTGTTCTCGGTCGAGGGGCTGCGCGTGTTCGGCCTGGGGCCGCACGATGCGCTGGGTTTCCGCCCGCTGCTGCGCATGCTGTCCGACGACGACCGCGGCGGCCTGATGCAGGTGCTGCACGAGGTCATGAAGCACAGCACCGTGCTCGCCACCGACATCCCGGCCACCCTGCGCGACGGCCGCCAGCGCATCGTCCACGTCGAGGCCGAGCCCGAGTTCAACGAGCACGGCAACCTGATCGGCTACAGCGGCATCGTCCAGGACGTGACCGACCGGCGCCTGGCCGAAGACCGCATCCGCCACCTCGCGAATTTCGACGTGCTGACCGGCCTGCCGAACCGCCGCCAGCTGATCTGGCGCGCCGAGCGCGCGCTCGAGCACGGCCGGCGCCTGAACCACCAGGTCGCGCTGCTGCTGATCGACCTGGACCGCTTCAAGATCATCAACGACACCCTTGGCCACGGCGCCGGCGACGAACTGCTGATGGAGGTCGCGCGGCGCCTGCGCTCCTGCGTGCGCCACTCCGACCAGGTCACCGAGAGCTCTATCGAGTCGCTGGGCGCGCGTTCGCACCGCTCGCTCGAGGCGGTCGGGCGCCTGGGCGGCGACGAGTTCGTCGCGCTGCTGCCCGAGGTGGCCGACGAGCGCGATGCCGAACGCGTTGCGTCGCGCATCCTCGACCTGATGCGCGAGCCGATCTTCGTCGGCGGCCAGGAGTGCTTCGTGACCGCCAGCGTGGGCATCGCGCTGTACCCGCGCGACGGCATCTCGGTGGCCGACCTGATGCGCAACTCCGACGTCGCGATGTACTCGGTCAAGGCCGCCGGGCGCAATTCGGCCTCGCTCTACCGGCCGGCGCTGGCCGGCCAGGGCCGCGAGAAGCTCGAGCTCGAGAGCGCGCTGCACAAGGCGATCGAGCGCGACGAACTGGTGCTGCACTACCAGCCCAAGGTCGACGTGCGCGGCGCCAGGATGGTCGGCGCCGAGGCGCTGATGCGCTGGCGCCGCAACGGCGTGCTCGTGCCGCCGGGCGACTTCATCCCGATGGCCGAGGAGACCGGCCTGATCGTTCCGCTCAGCGAATGGGCGATCCGCGAGGCGGCGCGCCAGGCGCGGATCTGGCAGGACAGCTTCGGCTTCGCCGACTCGATCGCGGTGAACCTGCCGAACCGCATGTTCGAGCGCACCGATCTGGTCGAGTACATCCACAACGCGGTCACGACCTACGGCGTTCCGCACCATGCGATCGAGCTCGAGATCACCGAGACGGGGCTGATGAAGGACCTGCAGAACGTGATCCCGTCGCTGCACCGGCTCAACGAGATCGGCGTCGAGATCTCGATCGACGACTTCGGCACCGGCTACTCGTCGCTCGCCTACCTGACCACGCTGCCGATCAGCGAGCTGAAGATCGACCGCAGCTTCGTGCGCGACCTGGGCATGACGCCGCAGAGTTCGGCCGTCGTCACCGCGATCATCGCGCTGGCGCGATCGCTGGGCCTGCGCGTGATCGCCGAGGGCGTCGAGAACCTGCGCCAGATGGAGGTGCTGCACCGCCTGGGCTGCGGCGTGATGCAGGGCTTCCTGTTCAGCCGGCCGCAACCGCCGGAAGACATCGAGAAGTGGCTGCAGCAGACCATCCTGCCGAAGAAGGCGCCGTGGATCGGCAAGGCGGGCGAGGCCGAGATCGCCGAGGTGCTGCGCTTCGCGGACGGCCGCGACCCGCGCAGCAAGCCGGCCGTCTGACACCAGCCTCCCCCTTGCGCCGCCTCGCATGGAAGCGACCCGCCCCGCCGCGTTGACCGGGATGGCCCCGGACAACGCCCAGCTCGCGAAGGCCGCGCTGCGCCGGCTCGCGCTCGACAAGCTCGAGCCCACACCCGAGAACTACGCGCGCGCCTGGCGCCAGGAGTCCGGCGAACCGCCGATGCCGGCGGTCGACGGCCCGGCCGTGGCGGCGCTGATCGAGCGCGTGGTGCGCGGCATCGAGCGCGGCAGCAAGGGCTGGACCGCGGCGCGCAAGAAGGAGAGCCTGCAGCGCGTGCTCGACGGCAGCCGCAGCGATGCGCGGCGCCTGCAGCAGCGCCTGAGCCAGCTCGTCGC
>JAYSLR010000686.1:0-3851 GCA_043725365.1 Rhizobacter sp.
CCAGGGCGGCACGATCCCGCTGATGAGCATGCTGCAGAAGAGCTTCCCGGCGGCGCAGATGATGGTCTGCGGCGTGCTCGGCCCGAAGAGCAACGCGCACGGGCCGAACGAGTTCCTGCACGTGCCCTACGGCAAGAAGCTCACCGCCGCGGTCGCGCAGGTGATGGCCGCCTGCCCATGATCCGCGGCCGCCGCGCGCTGCTGCTCGATGCGGCGTCGGCGGTCGGCCTGGCCACCTTGTCCGGCATGGCCGACCTCGCCAACGCCCAGTCGCCGCGCCGGCGCATGCCGGTGATCTTCGTCGGGCACGGCAGCCCGATGAACGCGATCAGCGACAACCCGTTCACGCGCGCGCTGAAGGCCTGGGGCGCGGCGCTGCCCCGGCCCGCCGCGATCCTGTCGGTCTCGGCGCACTGGCTGACGCCGGGCCAGACGCTGGTGACGCTGAACGAGCGGCCCGAAACCATCCACGACTTCGGCGGGTTCCCGCGCGAGCTGCAGGAGATGCAGTACCCGGCGCCCGGCGCGCCGCTGGTGGCGCGCGCGGCGGCGCTGCGGGTGAAGCAGAACCCGGCCGAGGGCACCGAGCAGTGGGGGCTGGACCACGGCAGCTGGACCGTGCTGCACCACCTGTTCCCGAAGGCCGACATCCCGGTGTTCCAGCTCTCGATCGACTACGCGAAACCGGCCGCCTTCCACCACGCCGTGGGTCGCGAGCTGAGCGCGCTGCGCGACCAGGGCGTGCTGATCATGGGCAGCGGCAACGTCGTGCACAACCTGCGCGCCACCGACCGCCAGGCGCCGGCGGGCCCGAACGCTTCCAGGCCGTGGGCGCAGTCCTTCGACGACGCGTTCAGGAGCGCCCTCGCGCTGCGCGACGACAAGGCGCTGCTGAACTATGCGGCGCTGCCCGGCGCCGAGATGGCGGTGGCCACGCCGGACCACTACTTCCCGGTGCTGTACCCGCTGGGCGCGGCGGGCGCGCACGAGCCGGCGAAGACGGTCTTCGAAGGTTTCCACTCGGGCACGCTGAGCATGCGCTGCCTGCAGTTCGGCTGATTCAGCGCGGCGCGGCCAGGCCCAGCATCGAGCGGCCGAGCGCCTCGGCGACCTCGATGCCGTCGACGCCGGCCGACATGATGCCGCCGGCATAGCCCGCCCCTTCGCCGGCCGGGTACAGGCCGCGCACGTTCAGGCTCTGGAAGTCGCGCCCGCGCGTGATGCGCAGTGGCGACGAGGTGCGCGTCTCGACGCCGGTGAGCACCGCGTCCGGCATGCTGAAGCCCTTGATCTGGCGCTCGAACGCGGGCAGCGCTTCGCGGATCGCGTCGATCGCGTAATCGGGCAGTGCCGCGTGGCCGGGTGCGCCGAGATCGGTCAGCGTCACGCCGGGCTTGTACGAGGGCAGCACGCTGCCGAGCGCGGTGGAGGGGCGGCCGGCGATGAAATCACCGACGAGCTGCCCGGGCGCGTCGTAGCGGCCGCCGCCGAGTTCGAATGCGCGCGATTCCCAGAAGCGCTGGAAGGCGATGCCGTCGAGCGGGTTGACCGGGCCGTCGGACTTCCCGTCCTGGCGGTAGTCCTGCGGCTCGATGCCGACGACGATGCCGGCGTTCGCGTTGCGCTCGTTGCGCGAGTACTGGCTCATGCCGTTCGTGACGACACGGCCGACCTCGGAGGTCGCGGCGACCACCGTGCCGCCCGGGCACATGCAGAAGCTGTAGACCGAGCGGCCGTTGCGCGCGTGGTGCACGAGCTTGTAGTCGGCCGCACCGAGGACCGGCGAGCCGGCGTTCGGGCCGAACCGGGCACGGTCGATGATCGACTGCGGGTGCTCGACACGAAAGCCGATCGAGAACGGCTTGGCCTCCATGAACACGCCGCGCGCGTGCAGCATCTCGAAGGTGTCGCGCGCGCTGTGGCCGAGCGCGAGCACGACGTGGTCCGCGGCGATCTGCGCGCCGCCCACCACGGTAACGCCGCGCACCGCGCCGCCCTCGATCAGCAGGTCGGTCACGCGCTGCCCGAAGCGGATCTCGCCGCCCAGCGCCTCGATCTCGGTGCGCATTTTCTCCACCATGCCGACGAGCCGGAACGTGCCGATGTGCGGCTTCGCGACGTAGAGGATCTCGGCGGGCGCGCCGGCCTTGACGAACTCGGTCAGCACCTTGCGCGTCAGGTGCCGCGGGTCGCTGATCTGGCTCCACAGCTTGCCGTCGGAGAAGGTGCCGGCGCCGCCCTCGCCGAACTGCACGTTCGACTCCGGGTCCAGCACGCGCTTGCGCCACAGACCCCAGGTGTCCCGGGTGCGCTCGCGCACGGCCTTGCCGCGCTCCAGCACGATCGGGCGCAGCCCCATCTGCGCGAGGATCAGTGCCGCGAAGATGCCGCAAGGGCCGAAGCCGATCACCAGCGGGCGCCGCTCGGCGGGAAAATCCGCGGGCGCGTGCGCGACGAAGTGGTAGCTCGTGTCGGGCGTCGGCCGGATGTGCGGCTGGCCGGCGAGCCGGGCGGCGACGGTGGCCTCGTCGCGCAACGCGCAGTCGATCGTGTAGATCAGCACGATCGCGCTCTTCTTGCGTGCGTCGTGGCTGCGCTTGAAGACCGTGAACTCGGTCAGGTCGGCATCGGCGATGCCGAGCCGCGCGACGATCGCCGGCCGCAGCGCATCGTCGGCATGGCCCAGCGGCAGGCGCAGTTCGGTGATGCGCAGCATCGCGTCAGACGCCGCCGGGCCGCCAAGGGCCACGCAGGGGCCCCTGCGTGGCCCTTGCGGCTGAGCGCCCCCCCGGGGGGCAGGAACGAAGTGACGTGGGGGCCGGCATCTCAGACCTTGGCGCTGCGCGGCTCGTCGCGCGCCGCGGCCTCGAGCGCGGCCTGGACCTCGGACTCGACGTCGACCGGCACCGGATCGGCATCGAACGGCAGGAAGCCGCCGGACTGGTGCGTCCACAGCTTCGCGTAGTGGCCGTCCAGGCGCAGCAGTTCGCCGTGGCTGCCCTGCTCGACGATGCGGCCCTGCTCGAGCACGACGAGCCGGTCCATGCGCGCGATCGTCGACAGCCGGTGCGCGATCGCGATCACGGTCTTGCCCTCCATCAGCCCGAGCAGCTGTTCCTGGATCGCGAGCTCGACCTCGCTGTCGAGCGCCGAGGTCGCCTCGTCGAGCACCAGGATCGGCGCGTCCTTCAGCACCACGCGCGCGATCGCGATGCGCTGACGCTGGCCGCCGCTCAACTTGACGCCGCGCTCGCCGACGTGCGCGTCGTAGCCGGTGCGGCCCTTCCAGTCGGAGAGATCGAGCACGAACTCGTGCGCCTGCGCCTTGCGCGCGGCCGCGACGATCTCGGCGGGTGTCGCGTCGGGGCGGCCGTAGCCGATGTTCTGCGCGATCGAGCGGTGCAGCAGCGAGGTGTCCTGCGTGACCATGCCGATCGCGGCACGCAGGCTCTCCTGGGTGACCTGGCCGATGTCGTGACCGTCGATGCGGATGCAGCCCTGTTCGACCTCGTGGAAGCGCAGCAGCAGGTTCACCAGCGTCGACTTGCCGGCGCCGGAGCGGCCGATCAGCCCGATGCGCTCGCCGGGGCGGATCACCAAGTTCAGGTCGTCGAGCACGCGCTTGCCGTCGCTGCGGCCATAGGTGAAGGTCACGTGCTCGAAGCGGATCTCGCCGCGCGGGCCACGAAGAGGCCCCTTCGTGGCCTCGGGCGCGGGGGAGACGACGAGTTCGCGCGCGTCCGGCCGGTCGATCAGCGTGTGCGGCACCGCGATCGTCTCCATGCCTTCCTGCACGACGCCGACGTTCTCGAAGATGCCGGTCACCTCCCAGCTGACCCAGCCGGCGACGT
>JAYSLR010000687.1:0-1951 GCA_043725365.1 Rhizobacter sp.
AACAAATTCAGCGTGCGGCTCAAAGAGCTGGGGACTGAGTATAGCCGAACCAGCAGTTGCGGGTTCTACGGCATCAAGAAGCGACTAGAGCCAGGATCCAGCCCTTTCAAGGTAACATCGTGGGCCTCCGCACATAGAAGCCTGGAATCATACCCGCGTATAAGTTGCGATCCTGGAAGAGGCTGGAGGCCATGGGAGAATTCTCTTTGGTCGGCCGGGACGAGCCTGCCGGGAAGATCCACACAGGGGCCATGTATCTCGAAGCCCTGTTCGAGCGATTTGCACAGAAGAGCCCGGTCACCGTCATGACCCGCGCCTTGATGGAGAACGCCCTCGCACCGCAGGCGCTCGACGGGATCTTCGCCAAGCATGCCGAACTGCAATACGAGCAGACGCTGCTGTTCTCGTCGGTTGTCGATCTGATGGGGTTGGTCGTCTGCAAGGTGCAGCCCGCCGTCAGTTCCGCCTTTCGCGCAGTGAAGGATACGCTGCCCGTGTCGTTGACGGCGCTATACGACAAGATCAACGGCATCGAGGGAGAGGTGTCGGCGGCTCTTGTGCGCCATACGGGCGAGCGACTCGGCGCCATCGTCGAGGCGATGGGCGCGCAGCACCCGGCGCTTCTGCCGGGCTACCGTGTCAAGATCATCGACGGCAACCACTTGGCGGCAACCGAGCGGCGCCTGGCCGTCCTGCGGCAGTGCAAGGCCGGGCCTTTGCCGGGGCATGCCCTGGTGATCCTGGACCCGGCGCTGATGCTGGCCACCGACATGATTCCGTGTGAGGACGGGCATGCTCAAGAACGGTCGCTCTTTTCGCATGTGTTGGCGCGTGTCTGTCCGGGAGAATTCTGGATCGGCGATCGGAACTTCTGCACCGTCGGCTTCCTGGACGGGATCCTCAAGCGGGAGAGCTTCTTTGGCATCCGGCAGCACGCTAACTTCCCCGTCGCCTCGGAGGGGACCCTTCGCCGTCGGGGTCGCTGCGCCACGGGCGAGGTGTTCGAGCAGAGCGTCACGTTCCTTGGGGAGGATGGTCGCTCCGTCAAGATCCGTCGCATCCTCGTCCGCCTCGACAAGCCCACCCGCGACGGTGCCACGGAGATCGCGATCTTGACCAATGTGCCGCCGCGCGACGCAAGTGCCATCAAGCTCGCAGAGCTGTACCAGGAGAGGTGGACGTTGGAAGGACTTTTCCAGATGCTCACCCAGACCCTCAACGGCGAGATCCCCTCGCTTGGGTATCCGAAGGCGGCTCTGTTTGCGTTCTCCGTGGCACTCGTCAGCTACAATATCGCTTCGGTCATCCGAGCGGCCCTTCGCGCCAAGTTCGGGCATGAGAAGGTAGAGCAGGAGATCTCCAGCTACTACATTGCGAACGAGGTCCGCACCACCTCCAGCGGCATGGATCTGGCCCTCGACGAGGTCGCCTGGGAGCCGTTTCACGCGATGCCGCCCAAGGAGATGGCGCGCGCTCTCTTGGAGTATGCAGGCCACGCGCGTCTCGACGCGTTCAAACGCACGCCACGCGGGCCGAAAAAGCCTGTGCCTCCGCGTACGAAGCACACGACCAAACCTCACGTCTCCACGGCGCGCCTCTTGGCCGAGGTCGGCGTGAAGCAGTGACCTTGAAAGGGCTGGATGAATTGACCAATTATTTGAACGCCATCAGGTGCTTAAATTTGTTCGCCATGATGCTCACGCAGTCGCGCCATTATCTCCGCCTCGGACGCCCGTTCAAGGAGCATGTTTACCTTGCGAACCCGGTCCATCCCGACCGTGAACCGATCGTAAACCGCCCGAAAATAATCGAGACAGAAGGCGTCGAGATCGCTGTCGTTCCGTAGCACCTGCCCGACCAACCAACGAACCGAGGTGTGTTTGAGGGCGGAAGAAGCCGATACCTGCGGTTGCGCTGGTGCGGTGAAAGCCAGCATGGTCGCGGGAGGGAA
>JAYSLR010000688.1:0-4226 GCA_043725365.1 Rhizobacter sp.
TGGGTGATCTCGCTGGTGCCGCTGGCCATCCTGTGCTGGTTCGGCATGAACAACCTGAAGACGGTCTCGGCCGACACCGGCTCGCCGATCGTCGCGTTCGCCAAGATCACCTGGCTGTACACGCTGGCCTTCATCCCCTCGATCCTGGGGCTGTACCTGTACCTGCCCAAGCCCACGGGGCTGGGCCTGATCAGCATGTGGGTGGCGATCCCGCTCGATGTGGTCGCCGCGCTGCTGATCATGAGGCTCGCTGCCTTCGGCCCGATGAAGGAGAACATCGCGAAGCAGTTCGCGATCTTCGGGAACAAGCACACTTGGTCGCTGACGATGCTCTACATCGTCACCTTCGGCTCGTTCATCGGCTTCTCGATGGCGCTGCCGCTGGCGATGAAGGTGATCTTCGGCATCAGCCACGTGCCCGACGCCGCCGGCGTGATGCGGCACACGCTGAACAACCCGAACGCGCCGCCGGTGCTGGCCTATGCCTGGATCGGCCCGTTCGTCGGCGCGGCGGTGCGGCCGGTCGGCGGCTGGATCTCCGACAAGGTCGGCGGTTCGATCGTCACGCAGATCATCTCGGCCGTGATGGTGCTCGCCTCGGTGGCGGTGGGCTACGTGATGATGCAGGCCTACGGCTCGGCCACGCCGGAACAGTATTTCCCGGCGTTCCTCGGCCTCTTCGTCGTGCTGTTCTTCGCCAGCGGCGTGGGCAACGGCTCGACCTTCCGCACGATCGGCGTGATCTTCGACCGCCAGCAGGCCGGGCCCGTGCTCGGCTGGACCTCGGCGATCGCGGCCTACGGCGCCTTCGTCGCACCGATCGTGATCGGCGACCAAATCAAGGCCGGCACGCCGCAGGTCGCGATGTACGGCTTCGCGGTGTTCTATGCGCTGTGCCTGGTCCTGAACTGGTGGTTCTACCTGCGCAAGAACGCGTACGTGAAAAACCCCTGAGCGGCCGCTGCCGCCGCACGCACTACCGCTGAGTTTCCGGAGCCGAATCCATGAGCCACTTTCTCGACCGCCTGACCTACTTCTCGCAACCCCGCGAGGCCTTCTCCGGCGACCATGGCGTCACCACCGGCGAAGACCGGACCTGGGAAGACGCCTACCGCAACCGCTGGGCCCACGACAAGATCGTGCGCAGCACGCACGGCGTCAACTGCACGGGCTCGTGCTCGTGGAAGATCTACGTGAAGGGCGGCATCGTCACCTGGGAGACCCAGCAGACCGACTACCCCCGCACGCGCTGGGACATGCCCAACCACGAGCCGCGCGGCTGTGCGCGCGGCGCGAGCTACAGCTGGTATCTGTACAGCGCCAACCGCGTCAAGTACCCGATGGTGCGGGCCCGCCTGTTGAAGACCTGGCGCGCGGCGCGCCTGTCGCACGACCCGGTGGATGCCTGGGCGTCGATCGTCGAGGACGACGCGAAGCGGCGCGACTATCAGCAGGTGCGCGGCCTGGGCGGCTTCGTGCGCTCGAACTGGGACGAGGTCAACGAGATCGTCGCGGCTGCCAATGTCTACACGATCAAGCGGCACGGCCCCGATCGCGTGATCGGCTTCTCGCCGATCCCGGCGATGAGCATGGTCAGCTACGCCGCCGGCTCGCGCTACCTCAGCCTGATCGGCGGCGTGTGCATGAGCTTCTACGACTGGTACTGCGACCTGCCGCCGGCCAGCCCGCAGGTCTGGGGCGAGCAGACCGACGTGCCCGAATCGGCCGACTGGTTCAACTCGAGCTTCATCATCGCCTGGGGTTCCAACGTGCCGCAGACGCGCACGCCCGACGCCCACTTCTTCACCGAGGTCCGCTACAAGGGCACGAAGACGGTGGCGGTTACGCCCGACTACTCCGAGGTCGCCAAGCTGGCCGACATCTGGATGAACCCGAAGCAGGGCACCGACGCCGCGGTCGCGATGGCGATGGGGCACGTGATCCTGAAGGAGTTCTACTTTCCCGAGGTGAATGGCAAGAGAGGCGAGCGCAGCGCCTACTTCGACGACTACGTGCGTCGCTACACCGACATGCCGATGCTGGTGATGCTCAAGGAGCACACGCTGCCCGGCGGCGAGGTCGTCCACGTGCCCGACCGCTACGTGCGGGCGTCCGACTTCAACGGCAAGCTGGGGCAGGCCAACAACCCCGAGTGGAAGACGGTCGCGTTCGACGACGCCGGCAAGGTCGTGCTGCCGACCGGCGCGATCGGATTTCGCTGGGGCCCCGACGGGCGCGCCGACGAAGGCCAGTGGAACCTGGAAGCCAAGGAAGCGCGCCATGGCCATGACGTCAAGCTGCAGCTGTCGGTGATGGAAGGAACCTACCCGAGCACTGACACGGCCAGGGTCGGCTTCCCGTACTTCGGCGGCGTCGTCAACGCGAACTTCCCGAACAACGCGCTCACCGGCAGCAGCACCGACGTGCTGGTGCGCACCGTGCCCGTCCGGCGCATCACGCTCGGCAAGGAAGGCGAGAAGCGCGAAGCCCTGGTGGCCACGGTGTTCGATCTGCAGGTGGCGAACTACGGCATCGCGCGCGGCCTGGCCGGCGAACTGGCCGCGAAGAACTTCGACGACGACACGCCCTACACGCCGGCCTGGCAGGAGCGGATCACCGGGACGCCGCGCGCGCAGCTCATCACCGTGGCGCGGCAGTTTGCCGAGAACGCCCACAAGACGCACGGCAAGTCGATGGTGATTATCGGCGCGGCGATGAACCACTGGTACCACAGCGACATGAACTACCGCGGCGTCATCAACATGCTGATGATGTGCGGCTGCATCGGCCAGTCCGGTGGAGGCTGGGCGCACTACGTCGGCCAGGAGAAGCTGCGGCCGCAGACCGGATGGACGCCACTGGCCTTCGCGCTCGACTGGATCCGACCGCCCCGCCAGATGAACAGCACCAGCTTCTTCTACGCCCACACCGACCAGTGGCGCTACGAGAAGCTCGGCATGGAGGAAGTGCTCTCGCCGCTGGCCGACAAGAAGCTCTATGCCGGCAGCATGATCGACTACAACGTGCGCGCCGAGCGCATGGGCTGGCTGCCCTCGGCGCCGCAGCTGCAGACCAACCCGATGCAGGTGGTGCGCGACGCGGCGACGGCCGGCATGGAACCCAAGGCGTACGCCGTCAAGGCCTTGCAGGACGGAACGCTGAAGCTGAGCTGCACCGATCCCGACCACCCGGACAACTGGCCGCGCAACATGTTCGTGTGGCGCTCCAACATCCTGGGTTCCAGCGGCAAGGGACACGAGTATTTCCTGAAGCACCTGCTGGGCACGAGCAATGGCGTGCAGGGCAAGGACCTGGGCGCCGAAGAGGCGAAGCCGACCGAAGTCGTCTGGCACGACAAGGCGCCCGAGGGCAAGCTGGACCTGCTGGTGACGCTCGACTTCCGCATGAGCACGACCTGTCTGTACTCCGACATCGTGCTGCCCACCGCCACCTGGTACGAGAAGAACGATCTCAACACCAGCGACATGCACCCGTTCATCCACCCGCTGTCCACGGCGGTGGACCCGGCCTGGCAGTCGCGCAGCGACTGGGACATCTACAAGGGATTCGCGAAGAAGTTCAGCGAGGTCTGCGTCGGCCACCTCGGGGTGGAGCGCGAACTCGTGCTGACGCCGCTGATGCACGACAGCCCGTCGGAACTGGCCCAACCCTTCTCAGTGTGCGACTGGAAGCGCGGCGAGTGCGAGCTGATCCCCGGCAAGACCGCGCCGAACATGCAGGTCGTCGAACGCGACTACCCGAACACGTTCAAGCGATTCACCGCGCTCGGGCCGCTGATGAACAAGGTCGGCAACGGCGGCAAGGGCATTGCCTGGAACACGCAGACCGAAGTGAAGCAGCTCGGCGAACTGAGCGGCGTGGTCACCGCGGAAGGCGTGACCTGCGGCATGCCGAGGATCGAGACCGACATCGACGCCTGCGAGGTGATCCTGCAGCTCGCGCCCGAGACCAACGGCCACGTCGCGGTCAAGGCCTGGGAGGCGCTGGGCAAGCAGACCGGCCTGGACCACACGCACCTGGCGATCCACCGCGAAGACGAGAAGATCCGCTTCCGCGACATCCAGGCCCAGCCGCGCAAGATCATCAGCTCGCCGACCTGGAGCGGCATCGAGAGCGAGACCGTCTCGTACAACGCCGGCTACACCAATGTGCACGAGATGATCCCGTGGCGCACCCTCACCGGGCGCCAGCAGTTCTACATGGAC
>JAYSLR010000689.1:0-6525 GCA_043725365.1 Rhizobacter sp.
CCCGGCGAGCGCGACAGCAGGTTCAGCGCGACGATGTAGCTCGGGTTCGTCGGATCCGGGTTCAGCGCCGCGTTGATCGCGTCCTTGGCCTTGCGCTGCGCGTCGAGGTCGTCGAAGCGCGCCTTCACCGAGTTGCCGTCGAACTGGACGAAGTCGGGCTTCAGTGCGGCCTTGGAAAGGATCTCGGCCACGCGCGGCGCCATCGACGCGTCGAGTTTGAGCGTGGCCTTGCCGCTGCTGACCTGCACGGCCGGCGCCTCGCCGAAAAAGTTGGGCAGCGTGTAGACCAGCCCGACCAGCAGGGCGATCACGAGCAGCGCGTATTTCCAGGCGGGATAGCGATTCATCGGGTGGTTCCTTCAGCGGCGCGGGCGCCGCAACGGCGGGCGCCCCGCAAGGCCAACGCTCGGCCGCGAGTCGGCCGAGCGGGCCGGCCTACTTGGCGGCGACGGTGCCCTTGGGCAGCACTTGCACGACGGCGCTGCGCTGCACCTGGATCTCGACGCCGCTGGCGATCTCGACCGTCAGGTAGCTTTCGCCGATCTTCGTGATCTTGCCCAGCATGCCGCCGCCGGTGACGACCTCGTCGCCCTTGGCGAGCGCGTCGATCATCGCCTTCGCCTCCTTCTGGCGCTTCATCTGCGGGCGGATCATCACGAAGTACAGCACCACGAACATCAGAATGATCGGGAGCATGCCGGTGATGCCACCGCCGAACAGCGAGTCGGTGGCGGCGGGCGCGGCTTGTGCGTGAGCTTCGGAAATGAACACGGGTGGATCCTTGTTGGAGCCCGGCACGGCGCCGGTAGCGAAACCCATCGATTGTAAGACGCGACCGGCGCGGCGAACGAATGCCCTGACACGCCGGACCGGCTGCGTCGCTCAGACGGCGTGCGGCACCAGCCGCAGCCGGGTGATCTCGGACGGCGCGCCGAAACGCTTCGGCGGCCCCCAGTAGCCGGTCCCGCGGCTGGTGTAGACCCACAGCCGCCGCAACCGGTGCAGCCCGGCGGTGAACGGTTGCTGCAGCGGCACGAACAGGTTCCACGGCAGGAATTGGCCGCCGTGGGTGTGGCCGCTGAGCTGGAGCTGGAAGCCGGCGCGCTCGGCCGCATCGGCGCTGCGTGGCTGGTGCGCGAGCAGCACGCGCGTGACTGCATGCGCCGGTGCGCCGGCGAGCGCCGCGTGCGGGTCGCTGCGCTGCGCCGGGTCGAAGTGGTGGGCGTGAAAGTCGGTCACGCCGCCGACGAGCAGCGCCGCGCCGGCATGCTCGAGCACGACGTGCTCGTTCAGCAGCACCCGCAAGCCCAGCCGGCGCAGCTCGGCGACCCAGGCCGGCGCGCCCGAGTAGTACTCGTGGTTGCCGGTCACGAAGAAGGTGCCGTGCCGCGAGCTCAGCGTCGCCAGCGGCGCGACGTGGCCGCCGAGATCGCGCACCGACCCGTCGACGAGGTCACCGGTCACTGCCACCATGTCGGCCCCGAGCCGGTTCACCGACTCGACGATGCGGCGCAGGTACGCGTGCTTGATCGTCGGGCCGACGTGGATGTCGCTGATCTGCACGATCGTGAAGCCGTGCAGCCCCGCCGGCAGCCCGGCGATCGGCACGTCGACCGACACCACCGCCGCGGTGCGGCGCGCGTTGACGAAGCCCCAGGCGCTGGCCGCCAGGCCGAGCAGCGGCACCCCGGCCGCGCTCCAGCGCCCGAGCGGCGCGCCGGCCAGCACCGCGGGCGCGATCGCCGCGATCAACACGGCAGTGAGCAGCAACGCATCGCGCAGCAGCGTCAGCACGAACAGCGACGAGAACAGCCCCATCGCCAGCGCCCCGGCCCAGGTGAGCCGGTCCGACCACGGCTGCGCCTGCACGCGACGCGCGAACAGCGTCATGGGCATCAGCAGCGCCGAGGCCATCAGCAGCGCGACGAACAGCGCAACGGCCGCGGGGCCGCCGGGCAACGCCGGCGCCACGCGCGCGCCGACGTACAGATGCAGCAGCGCGGAAATCAGGAACAACGAAACGGGCGACATCGACCCCACCGGCAGCGGCAATCCGCCCCAGATGGTTGCGAAACGCCCGCCCGCAAGGGCCGGCGTCGATCGGGCGCCCTACGGCAAGCGGGTGATGCGCGGCGTCGCCACCGGCGAACGCTGGGTCGGGCCCTTCAGGTAGGCCAGCAGCGCATCGAGGTCCTGGCCGCCGCCGCTGCGCTGGGTGCCCTGGGTCAGCGTGACGAAGCCGTCGCCGCCCTCGGCCATGAAGCTGTTGACGGTGACGCGGTAGGCGCGCTCGGGCACGATCGCCGCGCCGTCGAGCGCCATGTCGCGCACGCGCGCTCCGGCCGGCGCGTCCGACTGCCACGTGTAGCCGAAGCCTTCGGACGGCTGCAGCACGGTCATGTCGTTCGGCTTCTGCTGCGACTCGAGCAAGGTCTTGAGCTGTGCGCCGGTCAGCGTCATCACGACCAGGCTGTTGCCGAAGGGCTGCATCGTGAACACCTGGCCGAAGGTGACGGTGCACGGCGGCGCGCCCTTGCACTCGAGATCGCTGCGGATGCCGCCCGGGTTCGTGAACGCGATCTGCGCCCCACCCAGCGCCGGCTCGCGGGTCGCGGCCAGTTGCGCATCGGCGATCAACCGACCGGCCGCGCTGTCGACCGGGCCGCCGCGGCCGAAGCGCCCGCCGATCAGACCGGCCGGGCGATCGGCCTTCGGGGCCACGATCGCGCTGTAACGCGCGACCAGCGCGGCGATCGCCGCGTCGGGGCGGGTCGTGCGCAGCGCCTCGGCGTAGGGCGCCGGCCATGCCGCGGCGAGGCGCTCGCGCGTGGCGGCATCGGTCTGGTCGTTCAGGACCGGCAGGTTGATGCTGCGCGTCTTCAGCGGCAGGATCCGGTGCGTCGCCGGGTCGAGCTCGATGTCGACGACCGACAGGCCGCGGCCGTACGACGTGCCCTGGATGATCGTGCGGCCATCGATGATGCAGCGGTAGCCCTGGTGCGTGTGGGCGCTGAAGATCACGCTGATCTCGGGCACCAGGCGCTGCGCGATCGCGAAGATCGGGCCGGATCGGTCCGGGCAGCGCGGGTCGTTCCAGTCGCCGCGCGTCTGCGAAGTTCCGAGTTCGCCGCCTTCGTGGAGCACCGCGATGATCGCCATCACGCCCTGCGCCTTCAGCTGGCGCGCGGCGCGGTTCACGGCGTCCGCCTCGTCGACGAAGCGCAGCCCCGCCACGCCGGAGCGCACGACGATGCTGGGCGTCGTCTTCGTCACGGCCCCGATGATGCCGACGCGCACGCCGGCGACGCGCCGTACCGCGTAGGGCGCGAGCACCTGGCGGCCCTGCGTGTCGAGCACATTGGCCGCAAGCATCGGGAATCTCGCACCGGTGTAGCGGTCCAGGCCGCAGGAGCTTGTGGCTTCGTCCGGCAAGGTCGCCGCGCAACCGCCGCGCGCGACGCGCTGCAGCTCGGTGATGCCGGCATCGAACTCGTGGTTGCCGACCGCGCCCACGTCCAGGCCGATCGCGTTCATGACCTCGATCGTCGACTCGTGCCGGAACAGCGTCGACACCAGCGGCGACGCGCCGATCAGGTCGCCGGCCGACAGGAACAGGCTGTGCGGCGCACCCGCCCTCAGCGTGTGCACGAGGCCGGCGACCGCCGCGGCGCCGCCGACCGGCACGCGCAGCGTCCTGGCGCCGGGTGCCTGCGGGTCCGCCAGGACCAGGCTCAGGTTCGCGGGCTCGAGGTTGCCGTGGAAATCGTTGATGCCGATCAGGCGCAGTGCGATCGGCGGAGCCGCCTGCGCCACCATGCACAGGCCCAGCAGGAACGCTGCCGACAAGGCATGCCGGCAGGCGCGCGCAAGAGTCGTCGATCGAGGCCGCGTCATGGTGTCTCGGCGGTCGGAAAGCGAGGCGGTGCAAGCCCCTCGTGCTGGTGATTCGGAACCGTGCATGGGTCACCCCGGAGTGTGGGGTCGGCGCGCGAAGCGGTCGCGCAAATCGGCCCGCACGCGCTCGGCATCGACCGCGACGCAGACCGACTGCGCCGGCACGCCGCCCCAGTCGGCGGCCGGGAACGATCGGCCTGGCGCGACCTGGATCGTCTGGCCCGCGGCGATGCCGTCGGTCACCACCCGCACCGGGCCGCAGCGCAGGCCGAACGGCGCCGGGTCGAGCGCACAGGCGGCCGCGCTGGCGTCGTGCGAGAAGATGCCGCCGCCGGTCTGCGGTCGATAGAAGGTTTCGTAGCAGCGCGTGATCTCGCGGATGAAGCGGCCCTCATGCCCGCCGTCGCGCCCGAGCGCGTCCAGCCAGGCGGTGCTCAGCAGCACCTCGTGGGTCACGTCGAGCCCGACGATCGTGACCGGCCAGCGCGCGCTGAACACCCGGTCGGCCGCGTGCGGATCGCAGGCGATGTTCGCCTCGGCGACCGGCGAAACGTTGCCGCTGTGCCCGTTGACGCCGAACGCGCCGCCCATCACGACCACGCGCTCGACGTGATCGACGAGTTGCGGGTCGTGCTGCAGCGCCAGCGCGAGGTTGGTCAGCGGCCCGACCGCGACCAGCGTCAGCGCGCCGCGATGCCGGCGCGCCAGCGCACTGATGAACTGCGGCGCCGCCAGCGCGTCGGCGCGCCGGCGGCGTGCGGCCGGCATGCCGACATCGCCCATCGCATCGCGGCCGTGGATCGCCTCGGGAAAGCCCGCCGGCGGCCGGAACAGGGCCCGCGCCGCGCCGCGCGCCACCGGCGCCTCGATGCCGAAGCGCTCGCACAGCGCCAGCGCGTTCGCGGTGGTGCGCTCGATCGGCGCATTGCCGAAGACGGTCGTGACGCCGAGCAGTTCGGCGCGCGGGTCACGCGCCAGCATCAGCAGCGCCATCGCGTCGTCGATGCCCGGATCGGTGTCGAACAGGATCTTCATGCGTCGATCGCTCCGATCACGCAGGCGCGCGTCATCGCGGGCTCTCGCGATCGAGGCCCTCGATCAGCACCGGTCGCGGCGCCGTCCCGACGTCCGCGATGTCGATCAAGCCCGCCAGGCGCACGCAGGCGGCGGCGGCCGCGGCCTCGTCGGCAGCGTGCACGATCGCCAGCGGCGCGCCGGCCTCGACGCGCCGGCCGACGGCGACGACCTCGGCCAGGCCGACGCGGTGATCCACCGCGTCGCGCGCCTGGCGCCGCCCGCCGCCGAGCTCGACCACGAGCAGGCCGATCTCGCGCGTCGCCATGCCGGCAACCCAGCCGGCGCGCGGCGCACGCAACGCGCGCTGCACCGGCGCGGCCGGCAGATGGGCGGCGGCGCGCTCGACGAAATCCGCCGGGCCGCCGAGCGCCGCCACCATGCGCGCGAAACGCTCGAGCGCGCGACCGTCGGCGAGCACGGCGTCGACGCTCACGAGGGCGTCGGCCAGCGTGCCTGCGAGCCCGCCGAGCCGCACGAGCTCGGCAGCGAGACGGCGCGTCAGTTCGAGCAGCCGCGGCTCGCGCCGCGCGCCTTGCAGGAAGGCCAGCGCCTCGTGCACTTCGAGCGCGTTGCCGCAGCTGTGGCCGAGCACCTCGTTCATGTCGGTGATGAACGCGCGCATCGGCAGGCCCGCCCCTGCGGCGACCTGCCGCAGCGACCGTGCGAGCGCCTGCGCCCGCGGCAGATCGGCGGCGAACGCGCCGTTGCCGACCTTCACGTCCATCACCAGCCCCTGCAGCCCGGCGGCGAGCTTCTTCGACAGGATGCTCGCGGTGATCAGCGGGACCGATTCGACCGTAGCGGTCACGTCGCGGATCGCATAGAGCCGCCGATCGGCCGGCGCCAATGCCGCGGTGGGGCCGACGATCGCGCAGCCGGCGCTGCGCAGCGCCGCGCGCAGCTGCTCGGTGCTCGGTGCGCTGCGATAGCCGGGGATGCTGTCGAGCTTGTCGAGCGTGCCGCCGGTGTGGCCCAGGCCACGGCCCGAGATCATCGGCACGAAGCCGCCGCACGCGGCGACGATCGGCGCGAGCATCAGGCTGACCTTGTCGCCGACGCCGCCGGTCGAGTGCTTGTCGAGCACCGGGCCGCCGAGGTTCGCGCCGGCCCAGTCGAGCACCTCGCCGGAGCGCGTCATCGCCTGCGTCAGCGCGACGGTCTCGGCGTCCGACAGGCCGTTCAGGAACACCGCCATCGCCATCGCGGCGGCCTGCGCCTCGCTCCACGACGCATCGACGAGACCGGCGACGAACGCGTCGATCTGCGCGCGGTCCAGCGCGTGGCCGTCACGCTTGATGCGGATGATTTCCTGGGCGAGCAACGCGGGCCTCAGCAGGTTCCGGGCGCCGCCGGCGGCGCGGCGGCGGCCCCGCCCAGCACCGCCTCGATGTCGTTCAGCAGGCTGCTCGCGCCGATGCGAAAACGCGCCGGCCGCAGCGCGTCACGGCCCAGCGCCTGCTCGCACAGGCCGAGGTAGAGCGCCGCGTCGGCCACGGTGCGGATGCCGCCCGAGGCCTTGAAGCCGACGCGCCCGGCGGCGCGCGGGTCGGCGGC
>JAYSLR010000690.1:0-4791 GCA_043725365.1 Rhizobacter sp.
CTTGACGCAGCCTTCGAGGATGGTGCGGATATCGGGCGGCAGGCCGTCCCAGAACTTCTTGTTGACAATCACCGCATACGCCAGGTGGCCGTGGTATGACAGCGTCATGTGCTTCTGCACCTCGTAGATCTTCTGGGTGTAGAAGTTCGACGGCACGCCCTCGGTGCCGTCGACGACGCCGGACTGCAGGCCCTGGTAGAGCTCGCTGAACGCCATCACCTGCGGGATCGCGCCGAGCGCGCGCATCTGCGCGTCCAGCACCTTGGACGACTGGATCCGCATCTTCAGGCCCTTGAAGTCGGCCACGTGGTGCAGCGGCTTGTTCGCGCTCATGATGTGGAAGCCGTTGTCCCAGTAGGCCAGGCCGTGGATGCCCTTGGGCTCGAGCTTGGCGAACAGGCCGGCGCCGACCGGCCCCTCGGTGACGGCCTTGAACGCGGCCGCGTCCTTGAAGATGAACGGCAGGTCGAAGACCTCGAATTCCTTCACGCCCAGCGGGCCGAACTTGGCCAGCGACGGCGCCAGCATCTGGACCGAGCCGAGCTGCAGCGCCTCCATCTCCTCCTTGTCCTTGTAGAGCTGGCTGTTCGGGTAGACCTCGACCTTGACCCGGCCCTTGGTGCGCTCCTCGGCCAGTTCCTTGAACTTCAGCGCACCGTTGCCCTTGGGCGTGTCGGGCGCAACGACGTGGCTGAACTTGATGATGATCGGGGCCTGCGCGAAGCTGGCGACCGGCAGGCCGAGCGCGAGTACGGCAGCGGCGGTGAGCGCGAGGCGGCGCGTGATTGAGGTCATGTCGAGTCTCCTTGGGGGTAAGAGTGGGCGTGGCGTCGTGGCGCCCGGGCCTGGTGAACCTGATTCGGCACGCCGGCGCGCTGCGCCCGGCCCCGTATCGGGGTGTGCGCCTGCGGCGCGAGGTGTCTGGGGTCGTCGTCGGTCCGATGGGCGCCTGCGTCCGGCAGCGCCGGCGAACCGGTAGCATGTCTCCTGTTGTTCGATCTGTTGTTCTGCCCGGAATTCTCCGCACGCCACCGGTGGAGCGAAATTGTGGAGTTCCACATTCGTGCATCGGGTCGGGCACCCTAGACTTCCCGACATGCCCGCGCCGAGCACCGTCGTGACCCCGCCACCGCGGCCCGCGCTGGCGCTGCCGCCGCGCCCGGCGCTGCGGCGCGGGCTGTGGGCGCTGCCGCTGCTGCTGTCGCTGGTGTTCGTCGCCGGCGTGCTCGCGTGGCTGCGCAGCAGCGAACGCGACGAGCGCGAGCAGCAGCGCGCCGATCTGATCACCGACGCGCTGTCGATGCAGGCGCAGGTCAGCCAGCGCATCGAACACGAGGCGGCGCTGCTCGCCGAATTCGCCGCGGGCATGGAAAGCCGCCACATGACCCCAGCGACCTTCGCCGCGGCGCCCGAGGTTCAGCGCGGCCTGCACCGCTTCTGGATCAGCGTCACCTGGCTCGATGCGAGCAACCGGATCCTCGTCCACCTGCCCGAACTCGCACCACGGCCCGACCTGCCCAGCCTCGCCACCGCCGGCCTGTCGGCGCACCTGCGCGCGCCGCTGCCTTCGGGCGGCGCGCTGATCGCGCGCTACTCGCCCACCGACATGCTGCGCCAGAACGTGCCGTGGTGGCTGACCCGCAAGTACGACGTGCGGCTGGTGGACAGCTTCGGCGAGGTCATCGCCTCGACCACCGAGAATCGCGACCTGCGCGGTCGAGAGTCGCACCGCATCAGCCTGGACCCGGTGCTCGGCGATGGCTACCTGGAGCTGATCGCGCGCGACCGCATCCCGCCCTGGACCCTTGGCCTGCCGGTGGCGATGGTGGCGGGGTTCGTCGCGCTGATCGCCGCGATCACCGGGATGCTGCGGCGCCAGGTGATCGACGTCTCGCGCGCCGAGGCGGCGTGGCGCACCGAGGCGGCGTGGCGCAGCGCGATGGAGGACTCGCTGACCGTCGGCCTGCGCGCGCGCGACCTCGACGGACGGCTCGTCTACGTGAACCGCGCCTTCGCCGACATGGTCGGCTTCGCGCGGGACGAGTTGGACGGCCTGCTGCCGCCGATGCCGTACTGGCCGCCCGATTCGACCGAGGCCGCGATGCAGCGCCACCAGCGCAACATGGCCGGCGAGGCGCCTCGCGAGGGCTACGAGACACGCTGGCGCCACCGCGACGGCCACACGCTGGACGTGATGATCTTCGAGACGCCGCTGGTCGATGCGCGCGGCCGCCAGATCGGCTGGATGGGCTCGGTGCTCGACATCACCGAACGCAAGCGCCTCGAGGAGCGCGAGCGCCGCCACACCGACACGATGGCGCACCACGCGCGGCTGACGATGCTGGGCGAGATCGCCTCCACGCTCGCGCACGAGCTGAACCAGCCGCTGACCGCGATCTCGAGCTACAACGCCGGTGTCCTCAACTCGCTGCAGCGCGCGTCGGCGGCGCCGGCCGACCCGACCGTGCTGCGCGCGCTGCAGCGGCTCGGCGAACAGGCCGCGCACGCCGGGCGCATCGTGCAGCGCATCCGCCAGTTCCTCACCCGGCGCGAGCCGCAGCTCGAGGCCTGCTCGCTGAACCACATCGTCGAAGGCGCGGCCGCGCTGCTGAAGCGCGAGTTCGAGCGCCGCGACGTTCAGTTCACGCTGGTGCTCGACGCCACGCTGCCGCCGGTCATCGCCGACGCGGTGCTGGTCGAGCAGGTCGTGATCAACCTGCTGCGCAACGCCAGCGACGCGCTGGCCGAACAGGCGGCCGAAGGCGCCCGCGGGCGCCTGCTCGAGGCGAGCACACGCCGCACGCCCGACGCGCGCTTCGTGCGCATCGACGTGCGCGACAACGGCCCCGGCCTGCAGGGCCGGCGCATCGAGGCGCTGTGCGCGCCGTTCTACTCGACCAAGGTCGAGGGCATGGGCATGGGGCTGGCGATCTGCCGCTCGATCGTCGAGGCGCACCACGGCGCGCTCGACGCGGTCGAATCGCCGGGCGGCGGCGCCTGGTTCTCGCTGACCCTGCCGGTCGATCTGAAGGTCGTCGAGCCGGTGGCCGAGATCAGCGCATGAGTGCCGCCGGCATCGTCCACCTGCTCGACGACGAGGCCGCCGTGCTGGACGCGCTCGGCTTCCTGCTCGCCTCGCGCGGCCTCGACGTGCGCGCGTTCGCGAGCGGCCCGGCGCTGCTCGCCGCGGTCGACGCGGCGCCGCGCCCGCTGGCCGGCGTGTTCCTGCTCGACGTGCGGATGGAGCCGATGTCGGGCCTGCGCGTGTTCGACGAGCTGGTCGCGCGCAAGCTGCGCAACCCGGTGCTGTTCCTCAGCGGGCACGGCGACATCCCGATGGCCGTCGAGGCGCTCAAGCGCGGCGCCTTCGACTTCCTCGAGAAGCCGTACAGCGACAACGCGCTGGCCGATCGCGTCGAGCAGGCGCTCGCGGTCGACGCCGCGATGCAGCAGACCGACGCGCGCGCCGAGGAGCGCAGCGCCCGCCTGGCGAGCCTGACCGAGCGCGAGCACGAGGTCATGCAGCGCGTCGCCGCCGGCAAGCTCAACAAGGTGATCGCCGACGAACTGCACGTCTCGGTGCGCACCGTCGAGGTCCACCGCGCGCGCGTCTATGCCAAGCTGGGCGTGCGCTCGGCGGCCGAGGTCGCGACGCTGCTGGCGGCCTGACCGCGCGGCTCGTCCGGTGGGACGCGGCCTACAGCCACGCGGGCATTCGGCTGGCTCCGCGGCGCCGGCCGCGCGCCGATGATGGCGAACCCCAGTCGCGCGCACGCTGCGTGCGGCGTCGGCGCGTCGCCCGTCGTGGCGGTGAGCCGGCGTGGCAGACTGTGTCGACCGATCGAACAAACGGACAGGAGAACACCATGCGCCGAACCCTTCTTGCTCTGATGCTGGCCTGCGGGTCCATCACCTCCGCCACGGCCCAGGTGAGCGTCGGCATCGGCGTCAACCTGCCGGGCGTGAGCATCGGGATCAACCTCCCGTCGTATCCGCAGTTCGTGCGGGTGCCGAACTACCCCGTCTACTACGCCCCGGGCGTCAACGGCAATTTCTTCTTCTACGACGGCCTGTACTGGGTCTACGAAGGCGACAGCTGGTACGAGAGCTCCTGGTACAACGGTCCGTGGGTGCTGGTCGAGCCGTCCTATGTGCCGCTGTTCGTGCTGCGCGTCCCGGTGCGCTACTACCGCGCCCCGCCGATGTACTTCCGCGATTGGCAGCGCGATGCGCCGCCGCGCTGGGGCGATCACTGGGGGCGTGGCTGGGAAGACCAGCACCGCGGCTGGGACCGCTGGAACCGCAGCGCGGCGCCGGCGCCCGCGCCGCTGCCGGTCTACCAGCGCCAGTACACCGGCAACCGCTATCCGCCGGTCGAGCAGCAGCGCACGCTGCAGAACCAGAACTACCGCTACCAGCCACGTGACGCGGTCGTGAGGCAGCACTTCGAGCAGAGCGCGCCGCCGCGCCCCGATGCGTCAGCCCGCCCGCAGCGGCCGGCACCGCAGAACGCGCAGCGCGCCGACGTGCCGCCGCCGCCCCGCGCGGGCGCAGGCGAGGCCCGCCAGGCAGCGCCGTCGCCGCGTGCACGTGAGGACCAGCAGCGGCAAGCCGCGCCGGTGGAGCGGGCACCGCAGGGCCGACCGGCGCCGCCCCAGGCGGTGCCGCATCCGGCACCCGCGCAACGCGAAGCGCCCGCGGCTCGCGCACCGGCCGAACGCGGCCCCGGGCCGGCCGCGCCGGCGCCGCAAGGCGCCGGGCGAGGGCAGGAGAAGGGGCAGGGGCAAGGGC
>JAYSLR010000691.1:0-8049 GCA_043725365.1 Rhizobacter sp.
TCGCGCGCTCGGCCCGCGCCGGCTGGCCGGCGCCCGACAGCACGCTCCACGACTGCGCGATCGCGTCGATGCGGCACTCGTCGCTGACCGACGAGCCCAGCGGCGCGCCGTCGTCGTAGAAGCCGCGCCGGTACCAGTCGCCGTCCCAGCCGCCGGCGTCGAGCGCGCTGGCAAGCCTCAGCCGATGCTCGGCCCAGCGCGTCGCGCGCGGCGCATCGCCGCGCGCGGCGGCGAACGCGCCGAACTCGCCGAGCGTCAGGTGCAGCAGCCAGCCGAGCCAGACGCTCTCGCCGCGGCCCTGCGCGCCGACCCGGTTCATGCCGTCGTTCCAGTCGCCGCTGCCGATCAGCGGCAGGCCGTGGTCGCCGACCGCGAGCGAGAGGTCCAGCGCCCGGGCGCAGTGCTCGTACAGGCTCACGCCCGGCTCGCCCGGCGTCGGCTGGTAGTAGGCGTCGGTCTCGAAGGGCTCGAGCCGGCGCCCGCCGAGGAAGTCGATCGGCGTGTCCAGCAGCCGCAGGTCGGCGGTGCAGCGCACGTAGTGGGCGACCGCATGGCCGAGCCAGACCGGATCGTCGGCGATGCGCGTGCGCACGCCCTGGCCCGAGTGCGGCTGCCACCAGTGCTGCACGTCGCCCTCCGGGAACTGCCGCCCGGCCGCGCGCAGCAGCTGCGCGCGCGCCATCGCAGGATCGATCGCAAGCACCGCCATCGCGTCCTGCAGCTGGTCGCGAAAGCCGTAGGCGCCACTGGACTGGTAGAACGCCGAGCGCGCCCACAGCCGGCAGCAGACGGCCTGGTACAGCGCCCAGCGGTTCATCATCAGGTCGAAGGCGCGCTCGGGCGTGCTGACCTGGATGCGACCGAGCAGCTCGTCCCAGTGCGCGACCACCTCCGCCAGCACCTGGTCGAGGTCGGCGCCGCGGTAGTGGCGCAGCAGCGCGCGCGCCTGGTCGAGGTTGGCCGCCTCGCCCAGCAGCACCACGACCTCGGTGCTCGCGCCGGGCGCAAGCTCGATCGGCGCCTGCAGCACGCCACAGGCGTCAAGGCCCGCGCCGACCCGTCCCGACAGCGGCCGCTCGTGCAGCAGCGCCGCCGGCGCCGCGACGCTGCCGTGGCGGCCGAGGAACTCGCGCCGATCGCCCGTCCAGGTGCGCTGCGCGCCGGCAAGGTCCACGAACGCGACCCGCGTGCCGAACTCGGCGTTCCACGGCTGGCGTGCGAGCAGCGCGCCGGTCTCGGCATCGATCGTAGTCTCCAGCGTCGCGGCCGCCGTAAAGCGGCTCGCGCCCAGCACCCACTCGGTGAAGCTGGTCAGCGACAGCGAGCGTGGCCGGCGCGATTCGTTGGTGATCCTGAGCCTGCAGATCTTGACCGGATCGGTGCGCGGCACGAACTGCAGCATCGACAGCGCCACGCCGTGCGAGCGGTGCTCGAAGCGGCTGTAGCCCTGGCCGTGGGTGACGCGGTAGTGGCCGTCGCCGTCGCGCACCGGCGCCGCGGTCGGCCCCCACAGTTCCAGGGTCTCCTCGTCGCGCAGGTACAGCACCTCGCCGGGCGTGTCGCTGACCGGGTCGTTCGACCACGGCGTGAGCCGGTACTCGCGACTGTTCAGCGACCAGCTGTAGCCGCCGCCTTCGGCGGCGACCTGGAAGCCGAAGGAGGGGTTGGCGATCACGTTGATCCACGGCATCGGCGTTTCCTGCCCGCGGCCGAGCAGGATCACGTATTCGCGCCCGTCGGCGGCGAAGCCGCCGACGCCGGTGTAGAACACCAGCGCCTCGGGCTCGGGCGCGGTGGCCGCGGCGCGCCGGCGCACGCCTTCCGGACGCGCGGGCGGCGCCGTGGCCGGCTGGCGGGCGCGCTCGAGCTGGTCCTCGACGCTGCCGGTGGCGGCCTTGAGCACCACCCGCGCGATGCTGGTGAGCACCGCGCTCGCCTCGTTCGAGATCCGGTCGGCGCGCAGCAGGTAGACCGAGCCGCGGCCGGCGTCGCCGCCGAGCCGCGGCCGCGACTGGCTGGTGCGCACCGCGGTGGCGAGCGCGACCTCGAGGTCCTGCAGGTACGACGCGCCACGCTCGTTGAGGATCACGAGGTCCACCGCCAGCTGCTTGGTGCGCCAGTACTCGTGCGCGCGCAACAGCTGGCGGGTGATCGTCATGTCCTCCAGGTCGTCGACCTTCAGCAGCAGGATCGGCAGGTCGCCGGAGATCCCCTGCGCCCAGATCGCGCCGGGAGGCCCTGCGCCGCGCTGCAGCACTTCCGAGGGCGGGCGCATCGCGCCGCTGACGTACATCAGGTGGCCGGCCAGGCGCTGGAACAACGCGGCTTCCGCCGACTGCACGCCCAGGTGGCGCAGCTGCACCTGCGCCTGCGTCCAGGCGAGCATCGAGACGCGCGCAAACGCGGTCGGCGCGCGGTGCCGGTCGACCAGCGACAGCACGGCCTCGCGCGAGTCGGCGACCAGCGTCCACAACGCGATGCGCACCGTCGCCCCGGGCGCGATCTTGAGCCGATGACGCAGCGCGAACACCGGGTCCAGTACCGTGCCGACCGTGTCCGACAGCGGACCGGTCTCCTGCAGCGCGATCGCCCCGCGCAGCTCGTGGCCGCGGCCGATGAAGCGGGCGCGGTCGGTCTCCACCTCTAGCGCGCCGAGCTGCTCGCCCTCGACGACGGCGTGCTGCGCGACCCACACCGGGCTCTCGGTCGGCGAGCGCGTTCGGCGGGTCGCGAGCAACACGCCGCTGCCGCGCAGGAACTCGGTGTGCACGAACAGCTTCGAGAACGCCGGGTGCGCAAGGTCGGCCGCCACCGGCGCCAGTGCCAGCTCCGCGTAGGAGGTGAACTCGATCTCGCGCGCCCGGTAGCCGTGGTTGGTCAGCGACACGCGCCGCACCTCGCCTGCGCACTCGGGCGAGACCAGCACCTCCAGCGCGCAGCCGAGCGTGCCGTCGCGACGGGTCAAGAGCGCGCGGTCCTCGCTGAAGGTCGCCTCGAACGCGTCCGGCTCGACGCCGCGCGGCTGGTAGCCGGCGGACCAGACGGCGTGGCTCAAAAGGTCGCGCAGGAACATGTAGCTGCCCTGCTCGTCGCGCGTGCCGTCGCCGACCCAGCGGGTCACGGCGACGTCGTTCCAGCGCGCGTAGCCGGAGCCCGCCGCGGTCAGCATCAGCGCGTAGCTGCCGTTGGACAGCAGGTGGGTCTGCGGCGTCGCGTCGTGCGGCGAGCGCAGCCGGCGGCCCTGCGAGGCGGGCATCACGCTCGCGACGCGGGTCGCGTGCACGTCCTCGGCCTGCCGGTAGGTTGCGCTGACCAGCCGCGGCGGACGCTCCTGCAGCAGCAGCTCGGTGGCCTGCACCGCGGGCTCCGCGTGGAAGCGCTCGCGCATCGTCTCGCCGAGCACGACACAGGCAAGCGCGATCACCGACATCGCCTGGTGGTGCGCCATGTAGGCGCGCACCACCACCTGGCCTGCGCCCTCCGGCAGCCGCCGGCGGGTGAAGTCGATCGCCTCGTAGTAGCCGTAGCGGCCGCGCGCGCCCAGCGCCGCGAGCCGCCTGAAATTGCGCACCGCCGCGCGCGGCGCCACCATCGCGGCGAGGGCGGTCGCGTAGGGCGCGACCACAAGCTCGTCGCCCAGGCCGCGCTTGAGGCCAAGGCCCGGCACGCCGAAGTTCGAGTACTGGTAGGTGAGCTCCAGGTCGCGGGCGTTGTAGGCGGACTCGGAGATGCCCCACGGGATCGAATGCTGGGCGGCGTACTCGATCTGGCGCGCGACGATGAGCCGATGGGTCTGGTCGAGCAGGCTGCCGGCCGGCGCGCGCATGACCAGCATCGGCATCAGGTACTCGAACATCGAGCCCGACCAGGACACGAGCGCGGCGCCACGACCGACCGGTACCGCCCCGCGGCCGAGCCGGAACCAGTGACGCGGCGCGAGGTCGCGCTTGGCGATCGCGACGAACACGGTCAGGCGCGCCTCGGAGGCGAGCAGGTCGTAGCAGCCGGGGTCCAGGCCGCCATCGATCACCCGCAGGCCGATCGACAGCAGTCGGCGCTCGCGGTTGACGAGGCAGCCGAACTCCATCGCGACCGCCAGCTCGCGCGCGACGGCCGCGGCGGCGCGCTGGCGCGCGGCCAGCGCCACGGCGCCGACCGGGTCGAGCGTCGCATCGGCGAGCCGTGAGCGCAGGCTGCGGCTGATCGCGAGCGTCCACGCGCCGAGGTCCAGCTGCAGCTCGTGGTCGCTGGCCGGCGCCTGCAGCGCCAGCGCCCGGGCAAGGTCGGTGGCCGCGTCCGCCAGTGGCAGCGCCGCGGCGAGGGCGGCGGCATCGGTCGCGGCAGGGGCCGCGAGCGCGGCGTACAGCCGGTGCAGCGTGTCGGCAAGCTCGCCTTGCAGCAGGGTGTCCTGCTCGCGGCCGGCCGGCAGCGCCCGCAGCGCGGCGCGGGCGAGGGCCAGCGCGTCGAAGACGCCGGCCAGGTCTGCGGCCGGCGCGGCCTGCCGCGCCCACGCCTCCAGGCCGTTCGCGAGCGTCAGCAGGTGGCCGGCGAGGTTGCCCGAGTCCACCGTCGAGACGTAGCGCGGCTCCAGCGGCCGCAGGTCGAGCGTGTCGTACCAGTTGTACAGGTGGCCGCGATGGCGCTGCAGCCGGCCGACGGTGGCGAGCGTCGCCTCGATGCGCGCGGTCGCCTCGCTCGCGCCGATCCAGCCGAAGTCGGCCGCGCTGAGCGTCGCGAGCACGTACAGGCCGATGTTGGTCGGCGAGGTGCGGTGCGCGACCACCGGGCGCGGGTCCTCCTGGTAGTTGTCCGGCGGCAGGTGATGGTGCTCGGCGGTGACGAAGGTGTCGAAGTAGCGCCAGGTGGCACGCGCGATCTGCCGCAGGCCGTGCCGCTCCGCGCCGTCGAGGGGCTCGCCGCCGCCCGCGGCGTCCGCCTCGCTCACCCAGCAGGCGACCCAGGGCGCGAGCGCCCACAGCGCGAGCAGCGGCAGGGCCGGCCACGGCGTCCGCCCGAGCCAGGTTGCAAGCGTCGCGGTCAGCGCCAGCGGCAGCACCAGTCCCGCCGCCATGTAGCGATACATCGCGGCGGCGCCGCGCGCCGCGGCGCCTGCGCTTTGCTCGGCGGTGGTCCACTCCAGGAGCTGTCGGCGCGAGACGCAGAGCCGGTACAGCGTGCGGCCGATCGCGTCCAGCGCCAGCGCCGCCTGGTGCGCCAGCAGCACCGTGTTGAGTAGCACCTGGGTCAGCGCGATGCGCAGGTCGTCCACGGCCGCGCGCGCGTGGCTTGCGAACGTCTCGCCGCGGCGGCGGCGGGCAAGCTCGGCAAGCGCAGGCAACAGCGAGGAGATGGCGAGCGACACGAGCACCAGCGCCATCCAGACGAACGCCGCGAGGGTCGGCAGCGCCGAGCCGAGCACCAGCGCCGCGAGCGCCGTGGGCGCCGACAGGCTGCGGCGCATGTTGTCGAGCATCTTCCAGCGCGCGATCAGCGACAGCCGTGGCTCGCGCAGGATCCACGGCAGCAGCTGCCAGTCACCGCGGATCCAGCGATGCAGGCGCTGGGCCGCGACGTCGTAGCGCAGCGGGAACTCGTCGACCACCTCGACATCCGAGGCGAGTCCCGCGCGTGCAAGGCTGCCCTCCAGCAGGTCGTGGCTGAGCAGGCAGCCGTCCGGCACGCGCCCCGCGAGCGCCGCCTCGAACGCATCCACATCGTAGATGCCCTTGCCGGTGTAGGAGCCCTCGCCGAGCAGGTCCTGGTAGACGTCGGAGCTGGCCGCCGCGTACGGGTCGATGCCGGCGCTGTTGGCGTAGATGCTCTGGAAGCGCGAGCCGTGCCGGTCCAGCGGCAGCGACGGGGTGACGCGCGGCTGCAGGATCGCATAGCCCCCGACGATGCGATCGCCCGCCCGCTGCGGGCGGTTGAGCGGGTGGGCGAGCTTGCCGATCAGGCGGCGCAGCGCGTCCGGCGGCAGGCGGGTATCGGCATCGAGGGTGACCACGAAGCGCACGCCGGCGGGCGCCGAAGGCGGTGCTGTGCCGACGGCGTGGAAGGAGGTGTCGGTGGCGCCGCGCAGCAGCCGGTTCAGCTCGTGCAGCTTGCCGCGCTTGCGCTCCCAGCCGATCCAGGCCCGCTGGGTCTGGCACCACAGGCGGCGGCGGTGCAGCAGCAGGAAGCGCGCGCCGCCTGCGAGCGGCGCATGCAGCGCGTTCAGCCGCTCGATCCGTTCGCGCGCGAGCTCCAGGAGCGGGCCGTCGTCCGCCATCGCCTCGCTCGGCGCGTCGAGCCAGTCCGACAACAGCGCGAAGTGCACCTCGCCCTCGGGTGCGCCGAGGAAATGGATCTCCAGCCGGTCGACGTGCTCGATGATCGACTCGGCGCTGGTCAGCAGCATCGGCACCGCGACCAGCGTGCGCAGCTGCTCGGGAATGCCCTCGCGCAGCGCGAGCGCGGGCAGCAGCGTGACCGGCAGGCGGCGGGTCGCGGCGCGGTTGACGATCGCGACGGCGACATCCAGCGCCGGCACCAGCACGGCCACCAGCAGCGCCGCGACCCAGCCGGGGGCGACCTGGAGCGCATTCATCAGGGCGCCTGCGACGATCAGCGCGAGCGTGGCCACCGCCGCGACCGCCCCCACGTAGCAGACCGCGCCGTGCGCGAGCACCCAGCGCAGCCCGCGCTCGCGCCACGGCGGGTGAAAGCCGATGTCGCGCTCGAACCCGGCCGTGTCGGCGCCGATCAGCCGGTCGCCGGGGTCGGCGCGGCGCGCGGCGTCCTCGGGCGAGGTGCCCGCGCGCGGCGCGAGGGCACGCGCGGCGATCTGCAGCTCCGACAGCGGGCAGTGGCGCGCGAGCTGCTCGATCGCGCTGCGGTAGCGATTGCGGGTCGCGAAGTCCATGCGCTCGAAGCCTTCGTGGCCGCGCAGCACGCCGTCGACCAGGCTCACGCTCTCGAACAGCTCCGCCCAGTCGACATCCGAGATCAGCCGCATGCTGGTGATGATGTTGCGGACCGTGACGTTCGAGGCGCCCTGGCGCTGGTGTTCCTCGCTGACGACGGTCTCGGCGTCGGTGCCGCGCTCGTGCAGCCGCTGCTCGAGCCAGGCGAGCGCCGGCGTCTCGCGCGGGTCCTGGTCGCGCAGGCGCTGCAGCAGCTGCGCGCTGAAGCCGCGCTCCAGGTCCGTCGAGTCATCAGTCGCGGCGAGCGCGTCGGGCGTGCGCGGCTCGCCGTTGAGCCCCAGCAGCCGGTCGGCGACGCGGTCGGCCGCGTCGCGGGCCGCACGCGCGCGCAGCGTGCGCACCACCGAGCGGCGCAGGTTCTCGATCAGCACGATCCGCAGCGTGATCGCGACCGCCCACAGCTCGCCGATGGTCAGCGGTTCGACTTGCTGGTAGGCGATCAGGAAGCTGCGCAGCAGCCCCGGGTCGAGGCGGCTGTCGGTGTGGGCGACGAAGTCCCAGGCGATGCCGAACACGCGCGGGTAGCCTTCGAACGGGCCGCTGGCGAGCTTGGGCAGCTCGCGGTAGAAGCCGGCCGGCAGGTCGTGCCTGACCTCGCGGATCTGTTCCTCGACCAGGTGGTAGTTGTCGAGCAGCCATTCGGCGGCCGGCGTGATCATGCTGCCGCTGCGCACCGCGCTTGCGGTCGAGCGGTAGGCCGCGAGCAGCACCGCCTCGTTGTCCTTCAGGCGGGCGTGCAGGCCGCGGCGGCGGCCGCGGCCGGCATCGACGCTCTGTGCCGCGGCGAGGCTCGCCGCGTGCGCCTCGAGTCGTTCGACGCTGAGGATCTCGGCGCGCAGGATGATGTCGTCGTCCCACGCCGGCGCCGCGCGCAGCACGCGCGGCAGCCACGCGAGCAGGCGGCGGGGTCGCGGCGTCGTCTTCAGGTGGGGGATCGGTGGCGGGACGACGACTCCTTCGTGGGCGCAGGCGCGCCGCGTGCCCGACGCTCAAGGTCCGCCGGGCGCAGCCGGTAGACGGTACGCGCTCGCAGCGGCGATGTCCGTGCGCTGGCGTACGTACACGCAGCATCGTGGATAGACGCGGC
>JAYSLR010000692.1:0-4915 GCA_043725365.1 Rhizobacter sp.
CCTTCGGGATCGCCGATCTGATCGCGGTGCGGCTCGAGCGCGGCGTCGGGGGTACCATCACGGGCCGCATCGCGGGCACGCCCAGCTACCGCGATGGCAAGGTCACACGGGTGCAGGAGTGGCTGGCGCCGCAGGGGCTGGCCTGGGAGCGATTCGGCCGCATCAGCGTCTACAGTGATTCGGTGAACGACCTGCCGTTGCTGGAGCGCGCGACCGATCCGGTGGCCACCAACCCGAGCCCGGCGCTGCGGCAGATCGCGCAGGCGCGTGGCTGGCGCACCCTGAACTTGTTCGACTGAACCGCAACGATTGAAGCCTCGCGAATGATCAAGAAATTCATCGACAAGCTGCTCGGCAAGGGCCCGAAGGCCGCCGACAAGGACAGCGGTGCCGCACCCGCCGGCCGACGCGCCGAGGTGCCCAAGAGCGAGCACCACATCGATCCGGCGCTGGTCGACGAGCGCGCGGTCAAGGTCGTGCGCACGCTGGTCGACGCCGGCTACGAGGCCTACATCGTCGGCGGTGCGGTGCGCGACCTGCTGGTCGGGCTGCGGCCGAAAGACTTCGACGTGGCGACGAACGCGACCCCCGAGCAGGTCAAGGCGCTGTTCCGGCGCGCGTTCATCATCGGGCGGCGCTTCCGCATCGTCCACGTGGTGTTCGGGCGCGGCCGGCAGGAGCGCGGCCTGTCCGAAGTGATCGAGGTCTCGACCTTCCGCGCGATGGTCGACGCGGCGGCGGCCGATCAGGTCAGCGGCAACGAGAAGACCTCGAAGGGCGACCTGGCCGGCAAGAGCCACGTCGTCGACGCCGAGGGCCGGGTGCTGCGCGACAACGTCTGGGGCCCGCAGATCGACGACGCCGCGCGGCGCGATTTCACGATCAACGCGATGTACTACGACCCGGTGCGCGAGATCGTCGTCGACTACCACGGCGGCATCAAGGACGTGAAGAAGAAGCTGCTGCGCATGATCGGCGACCCGGCCGCGCGCTACCGTGAAGACCCGGTGCGCATCATCCGCGTCGTGCGTTTCGCGGCCAAGCTCGGCTTCGAGATCGAGCCGAAGACGCGCGCGCCGATCAAGGCGATGGCGGCGCTGCTCGACAACGTGCCGGCCTCGCGGACCTTCGACGAGATGATCAAGCTGCTGCAGACCGGCCACGCGCTGGCGAGCATCCAGGAGCTGCGCAAGCAGGGCCTGCACCGCGGCGTGTTCCCGGTGCTCGATGTCGCGCTCGACGAAGCGCAGCGCCACGATGGCCGCGAGAAGTTCGTGCAGCTCGCACTGGCCGACACCGACCGGCGCGTCGGCGAGGGCAAGCCCGTCGCGCCGAGCTTCATGCTCGCGTGCATGCTGTGGCACGACGTGCTCGACGGCTGGCAGAAGCTGAAGGCACAAGGCGAGCCGGCGTTCCCGGCGCTGCAGCAGGCGGTCGACACGGTGTTCGATGCGCGCATCGGCGACATCTCCGGCCGCGGCAAGCTCGGCGCCGACATGCGCGAGATCTGGCTGATGCAGACGCGCTTCGAACGCCGCCAGGGCAACAGCGTCGCGACGCTGATCGAACAGCCGCGCTTCCGCGCCGGCCTGGACTTCCTGCGCCTGCGCGGCGATGCCGGCGAGATCGACGCCGAGCTCGCGAACTGGTGGGAAGACTTCTCGCTGGCCGACGACGAGGGCCGGCGCCAGTTGCTCGACGCGGTGCGCACGCAAGGCGCGCCTCGTCGCCCGCGTGCCGGCAAGCCGCGCGCGAGCGATGCCGCGCCCGAGGGCGTTGCGCAGACGGTCGCGCAGGACGTGCCGGCCGGCGAGGGCGAGGGCGCGGAGCCGGCCCGCAAGCGGCGCCGGCGCCGGCGCAAGCCGGCGGCCGGCGATGGCGGCGAGGGCGCGGCGCCGGCCGACCCCGTGGCGTCGAATCCGTCGCGAGACTTCTGATCCGCGCGAGCCCGTCCGTGAGCGATCCCGCGACTGCCGGCCTGGACGTGCCCGCGCTGGCGCGGCTGACCGCGGCGCTTGACCGGTGGGTGGCCGCCGGCCGCATGGCGGGCGCGGTCGTTCTGGTCGAGCGCCATGGCGCGCTCGGCCTGTTCGACGCGATCGGGCAGCAGGACGCGGCATGCGCGGTCCCGATGCGCGCCGATTCGATCTTCCGCATCTACTCGATGACCAAGCCGATCGTCTCGGTCGCGCTGATGCAGCTCGCCGAGCAGGGCCGGGTGCTGCTGCGCGATCCGGTCGCGAAGTACCTGCCCGCGTTCGCCAGCGCGGTGGTCGGGGTCGGCGGCGCGGCACCGAAACGACCGCCGAGCGTGCACGACCTGCTGCGCCACACGGCGGGGCTGACCTACGAGTTCCACGAGCCGTCGCCGGTGCGCCGGCGCTATGCCGAGGCGGATCTGTACTCGCGCCGGCGCACGAACGCGGAGCACGTCGAGTTGCTCGCACGCCTGCCGCTGATGCACGAGCCCGGCAGCGTCTGGGACTACAGCCGTGCGACCGACGTGCTCGGCCGGCTCGTCGAGGTGCTGGCCGACGCACCTCTTGGCGAGCACCTGCGGGCCGCGATCTTCGAGCCGCTGGGCATGGTCGACACCGGCTTCGCGGTGCCGCCGGAACAGCACGAGCGCATCGCCGAGCCGCTGGCCGAACCGACCGACGGCGTGCCGCTGGTGCCGGTGTTCGATGCGCGCGCGCCGAGCCCGATGGAAAACGGCGGAGGCGGCCTGATGTCGACCGCCGCCGACTACGCGCGCTTCCTGCGCATGCTGCTGGCCGGCGGCCGGCTCGGCGGCGCGTGCCTGCTCGGCCGCAAGACGGTCGAGTTCATGACCGCAGACCACCTCGGGGCGATGCCGCGAGCGAACGAGTTGCTGCCTCCTGATCACGGCTTCGGCCTGGGTTTTGCAGTGAAGACGGCGGCCGGCGGACACACCGAGCCGGGGTCGATCGGCAGCTACGGCTGGAGCGGCGCGGCCGGCACGGCGTTCTTCGTCGACCCGGCCGAATCGATGTTCGCGCTGGTCCTGACCCAGGCGCCCGGGTTGCTCGACGATGTGCGCGAGTTGTTCCGGCAGGGCGTGTATGCCGCGATCGAGTGAGATCGCGTTCATCGGGCTCGGTGCGAACCTCGGCGATGCGCGCGCGGCGCTCGACGCGGCGTTCGTCGCGCTCGCGGCCCTACCGCGCACGGCGCTGCGGGCGGCCTCGTCGATCTACCGCAGCGCGCCGATCGACTCCGGCGGCCCGGACTACCTGAACGCCGTGATCCGGCTGGACACGGGACTCGCGCCGCATGCGCTGCTCGGCGCGCTGCAGCGCATCGAGCACGCGCACGGCCGCAAGCGCCCGTACCGAAATGCGCCGCGCACGCTCGATCTAGATCTGCTCTTGTACGGCGATCGGCGCATCGCGACGAAGGATCTGATCGTGCCGCACCCGCGTCTGCACGAGCGGGCCTTCGTGCTGCGGCCTCTGGCCGAGATCGCGCCGCATCTGGTGATCCCGGGGCGCGGCCCGATCGGCCTGCTGCTGCCGGGTGTCGCGGCGCAGCGCATCGATAAACTTCAAGCATGAACGCCCTGTCCGCCCCGCTGCAGACCGTGCTGCTGCTGGCCGCCTCAAACGTCTTCATGACCTTTGCGTGGTACGGCCACCTGAAGAACCTGGCCGACAAGCCCTGGTACGTCGCGGCGCTGATCAGCTGGGGCATCGCGCTGTTCGAATACCTGCTGCAGGTGCCGGGCAACCGGATCGGCTTCGGCGCCGGCATCACGCTGGCGCAGTTGAAGATCACGCAGGAGGTGGTCACGCTGGCGGTGTTCGTGCCGTTCGCGTGTGTGTACATGGACCAGCCGTTCAAGCTCGATTTCGTCTGGGCCGGCCTGTGCATGGTCGGCGCGGTCTACTTCATCTTCCGCGGCTGACGGCGATGGCACACGGCCTCGAGCGCTTCCGGCACATCGCGATCGAGGGCCCGATCGGTGTCGGCAAAAGCACGCTGGCGCGCAAGCTGGCGGCGCACCTGGGCGCGGACGCGCTGCTGGAGCAGCCGCTGGAGAACCCGTTTCTCAGCCGCTTCTACGAGGACATGCCAGGCTACGCGTTCCAGACGCAACTCGCGTTCCTGTTCCAGCGCGTCAAGCAGATGCACGCCGCGGCGCAGCCGGGCATGTTCGCGAGCGCCGTGGTCAGCGACTTCCTGTTTGCGAAGGACGCGCTGTTCGCGCGGCTGAACCTCAGCGACGACGAATTCCGCCTGTACGGTCAGATGTACGCGCAGGTCGCACCGCAGATGCGCGAGCCCGACCTGGTCGTGTGGCTGCAGGCTTCGCCCGCAACGCTGCTGCAGCGCATCCGCCGGCGCGCGATCCCGATGGAGCAGGGCATCGCACCCGAGTACCTGCAGCGCCTGTGTGACGCCTACGTCGAGTACTTCCACGGCTACGACGGCGCGCCGGTGTTCGCGCTCGGCACCGAGCATTTCAACCCGGTCGATCACGAGCCCGACTTCACGGTGTTGCTGGAACGCCTGGCGGGATTCCGCGGCCGGCGCGAGTTCTTCAACTCGCACGTGGAAATACCGTTCACCTGAACTGCGCCGCCCGCGCCTGCGCACGGCGCGCAAGTACACTCCCGCCGAGTCGATTGGATGGCGGTTCCGCGACATTCGCGGAATTCAGGGAGGGGACCCACCGATGCTGTTCGGCAAGCTGCTGCCGCGCGAGGGCAATTTCTTCGAGCTGTTCAACCAGCACGGCGACTTCATCGTCGCGGGCGCGCGCGCGTTCATCCTGCTGATCCAGAACTACGCCGACCCGAACCTTCGCGACAAGTACGCGAACGAGGTCGGGAACGCCGAGCGCCAGGCCGACCGGGTCACCGCCGAGGTCAACCGGCTGCTGCACAAGACCTTC
>JAYSLR010000693.1:0-3403 GCA_043725365.1 Rhizobacter sp.
CTGCCCTGGCGCGCAGCGCGGCGGCGAGCGCGTGCCGGGCCCAGGGCTGCATCAGCGGTGGCGACTCCATCGCGTCGTCGGGCGCGCTGAAGTAGCCCAGCGTCACCGGCTTGCCGGCACCGCCGTACACGAACGGCGTGCAGCCGGCGGCCTCGAAGGCCGAGCGCGTCTGCGCGTCGGCCTTCAGGTACAGGCGGTCGCCGGCGATCAGCGCGACGAACAGTTCGTCGATGTAGAAGCCGCGCCCGCCGAACATGCGGCGCGACCGCACGGCACCCGCGGACGCCAGCAGCTCCGTGCAGTGCGCGACGAACTCGTCATCGACCAGCGTGCCCATGCCGCAGTCTTGCACAATCGCAGCGCGAACCTCAATCCGGATGGAGCCTGCATGCAGCACCCTGCGCCCGACCGCGACGCCCTGCGAACCAAACTGATCGCCGCGCGGCTGGCGCTGACCGACCGGCTGGAGCGCGCGGTGCAACTGCAAAGCGTGCTGCGCGTCTGGCTGGTCGGCCGGCGCGAGCGCTCGATCGGCGCGTACTGGCCGATCAAGGGGGAATTCGACCCGCTACCGGCGCTGTACCGCTGGGCCGAAGGTGCGCCCGACGGCGTCGCGCGGCGCATCGGCTTGCCGGTCGCGGACCGCGCGACCGGGCAGCTGCGCTTTCATGTCTGGTACCCGGGATGCCCGATGGAGCACGACGCCTACGACATCCCGAAACCCAAGGACACCGAGGAGTTCGCGCCCGAGGTTCTCGTCGTGCCCTGCCTGGGCTTCGGCCCCGGCGGCGTGCGCCTGGGCTACGGCGGCGGCTTCTTCGACCGGACGCTGGCCGCGCTCGAGCCGCGCCCGGTGACGGTGGGCGTGGGCTTCACGCACGGCTTCCTGCCACTGCTGCGCGCGAGCGCGCCGGACCGGCCGCTCGATGCGATGCTGACCGAGGACGGCGTCATGTGGCGGCGCCCCGACTGAACCGGCGCACGGCACGCGTCAGCGCGCCAGCCCGAGCCGGCGGCAGATCTCGAGCGTCGCGGCGCTCTGATTCATCGTGTACAGGTGCAGGCCGGGCACGCCGGCCGCGCACAGGCGCTCGCACAGGTCGGTGATGACGTCCAGCCCGAAGGCCTGGATCGATTCGCTGTCGTCGCCGAAGCCCTGCAGCCGCAGCCGGATCCAGCGCGGCATGTCGGCACCGCAGCTGTCGGCGAAGCGGATGATTCCGCTGGCGTTGGTGATCGGCATGATGCCCGGGACGACCGGGATCGTCGCGCCGAGCGCGTGCGCCTCGTCGACGAAACGGAAGTACGCATCGGCATTGAAGAACATCTGCGTGATCGCCGAGCTCGCGCCGGCCCGGACCTTCGCGACATACGCCTGCAAATCCGCCTGCGGCGAGCGCGACTGCGGGTGCATCTCGGGGTAGGCCGCGACCTCGATGTGGAAGTGGCTGCCGGCCTCGGCGCGGATGAACGCGACCAGGTCGCTGGCGTAGTGGAATTCGCCGTTGCTGCCGCCGTAGCCGCTCGGCAGGTCGCCGCGCAGCGCAACGATGCGCCGGACGCCATGCGCCCTGAACTGCGCCAGCGTCGTGCGGATCGATTCGCGGCTCGCGCCGATGCACGAAAAATGCGGTGCGGCCTCGCAGCCTTCGCGCAGGATCGCCTGCACCGCGGCGAAGCTTCCTTCCTGGGTCGAGCCGCCGGCGCCGTAGGTCACCGAACAGAACTGCGGCTTCAGCGCGTACAGCTGCTCGCGCACGAGCGCGAGCTTGGCCACGCCCTCGGGCGTCTTGGGGGGAAAGAACTCCAGGCTGATCGGCGGAAGGGTCGTGCTCACATCAAGGTCCTTGTCATGCGGGCTGCGCCCACACGAAGAATTCGCGGTTGCCGTCGCCGCCTTCGACGGCGCTGCCGAAGTAGTCGCGCACGACCAGGCCCCGCGCGGCGCAGGCCTCGCGGATGCGCTGCTCGACACGCGCGTAGGCCGCGGCGTGCTTCACCAGCCCGTGCTTGCCGATGTCGGCCGGCTGCAGCTCGAACTGCGGCTTCACCAGCAGCAGCGCATGGCCGGTCGGCGCGAGCCAGCGCGCGATCGTCGGCAGCACCAGCGTCAGCGAGATAAACGACAGGTCGGCGACGACCAGCGCGAACGAGTGCGGCGCTTCGTCGCGCTCGAAGACCGAGCCGGCCACGTCGCGCGCGTTCAGCCCCTCGTGCTGCACGACCCGCGGGTCGGCCGCCAGCGCCGGGCTCAGCTGGCCGCGGCCGACGTCGATGCCGACGACGCGGCGCGCGCCGCGCTGCAGCAGCGCGTCGGTGAAACCACCGGTGCTCTGGCCGACGTCGAGGCAGTTCGCGCCGGTCGCCTCGATGCCGCAGCGCGTCAGCGCCGCGTCCAGCTTCAGACCCCCGCGCGACGCGAAGCGCAGCTCGGCGTCGTCGGTGATCTCGAGCTGGCAGGCTTCAGGCAGGTCTTCACCCGCCTTGCGCGGCAGGGCCCAGCCCTTCGGGCCGAGCCAGCGCACCGCGCCCGCATCGATCAGCCGCTGGGCGGCCGATCGGGTGGGCGCGAGCGCGCGCTGCACGAGCAGCTGATCGGCGCGCATCAGTACCGGTAGGTGTCGGGCTTGTACGGGCCCTGCTTGGGCACGCCGATGTAGGCGGCCTGCTCGTCGGTCAGCTCGGTCAGCATTGCGCCGACCTTCTTCAGGTGCAGACGCGCGACCTTCTCGTCGAGGTGCTTGGGCAGCACGTAGACCTTGCCGACCTCGTAGTAGTCGCTGTGCGTGAACAGCTCGATCTGCGCGATCGTCTGGTTCGCGAAGCTGGAGCTCATCACGAAGCTCGGGTGGCCGGTGCCGCAGCCCAGGTTCACCAGGCGCCCCTTGGCCAGCATGATGATCTTCTTGCCGTCCGGGAACGTGATGTGGTCGACCTGCGGCTTGATCTCGTCCCACTCGTACTTCTCGAGCGACGCGATGTCGATCTCGTTGTCGAAGTGGCCGATGTTGCAGACGATCGCCTGATCCTTCATCGCCGCCATGTGCTCGTGGCGGATGATGCCCTTGTTGCCGGTCGTCGTGACGAAGATGTCGGCCTTGTCGGCGGCGTATTCCATCGTCACGACCTTGAAGCCTTCCATCGCGGCCTGCAGCGCGTTGATCGGGTCGATCTCGGTGACCCAGACCTGTGCGGAGAGCGCCCGCAGCGCCTGCGCCGAGCCCTTGCCCACGTCACCGTAGCCGGCGACACAGGCGACCTTGCCGGCGATCATCACGTCGGTCGCGCGCTTGATGCCGTCGACCAGCGACTCGCGGCAGCCGTACAGGTTGTCGAACTTGCTCTTCGTGACGCTGTCGTTGACGTTGATCGCGCGGAACGGCAGCGTGCCCTTCGCGCTCAT
>JAYSLR010000694.1:0-2678 GCA_043725365.1 Rhizobacter sp.
AGCGCCGCCAGCGCCGCCAGCGCCGCCGCCGGCAGCGCGCGTGCGCGTCCGTTACGGCAACTGCGGGATGTCAGTGCGCAGCGAACCCGATCGCACCGCGTCGACCGCGCGCCTCCGGCAGATCGACGGGTTCGACGCTGTCGCGGCCAGCCAGCTTGGCGTTGCCGAAGGCGGTCATCCAGGCGCGCCGCATCTCGCGCGGCGCCATCTCGGCGAGCGCGTCCAGCACGTCGCTGGCCGGCTCGGTGTCGAAGCGCTCGCCCCAGCCGTGCTCGGCGCGGATGCGACCGTACAGCCGGGCCGCGATGTGGCGCGCGGCGTCGCGATCCGGCGCCTGGACCTCGTAGACATTCATGCGGTTCAGGATCGGGTCGGGGATGGCGCGGCCGTCGTTCGCGGTCGCGACCCAGATCACCTGGCTCGCGTCGATCGCCACTTCGGCGAACTCGTCGGTGAAGCTGCCCGCGGTGTCGTGCTCGAGCAGGCTGTACAGCGCGCCGAGCGGGTCGTAGGCGTGCTCGCCGCCGGCCTTGTCGATCTCGTCGACGACCATCACCGGGTTCGCGTACTGGCCGTCGACCAGCGTCTCGAAGACCTTGCCGGGGCGCGCCCCCTTCCACTGGCTCGACGCGCCCGAGAGCAGCCAGCCCGCGGTCATCGAGCTCATCGACAGGAAGCCCATGCCGGTGCCCAGCAGCACCGAGAGCTCGCGCGCGAAGTGGGTCTTGCCGACGCCCGGCGGGCCCAGCAGCAGCAGCGGCGTGATCTCGAGCGCGTCGCGGCTGTCCTCGCACAGCGCGAGCTGGCGCTTGATGTCGTCGAGCACCTCGGCGAAGTTGGGCAGCTCGTCGTAGAGGTGGTCCATCACCGGCAGGCCGGAGGGCTTGACCTGGAAGCGGTCGGGACCCTTCTCGAGCATGCGTTCATAGGTCGAGCGCAGGCCCTCGTGATCCTTCTGCGGCAGCTTGTCGAGCTTGCGCCCGACCTCGTCGACGCGGTAGACGCTGCGCATGCGGGCGATCGGGATGCCGCTGCGGGGCCGGACGGCCGGGACCGAAACGTTGGATGCGGTCATCGAACGAACCTCCGATTCAACAGGGCGCCGGAATCATTCAACCACGGTTGCCACCCCGGCAGTCCACGAACAGCCGGGTGAAAACACCGTAGACACCGATTTCGTGCAGCAGGTTGCGTGCCAGAGTTGCCCTACTTGACCCAGGTGTTGAGCTGGATGATCGGCAACAGCACCGCCAGCACGATCAGCATCACCACGCCGCCCATCGCGACGATCAGCAGCGGCTCCAGGATCGTCGCCATCTGCATCGCGCGGCGCTGCACCTCGGTGCCGAGCTGGCGCGCGGCGCGCTCCAGCATCAGTGGCAGCTGGCCGGTCTGTTCGCCCAGGCGCGAGAACATCGCCAGCAGCCCGGGGAAGCGCTTCTTGCCGGCCAGCGCCGACGCGAGCGGCGCGCCTTCGCGCACCTGCACCAGCGCGTCCATCGCGTCGGCGCGCATCGCGCGGTTCGACAGCGTCTCGCTGGCCGCCTGCAGCGCCTTCAGGATGGGCACGCCGGCCCCGGCCAACATCGCCAGCGTGCCGGCAAAGCGTGCCGCGTTGTAGCCACGCGCGAGCTTGCCGATCAGCGGCAGCTCGAGCCAGCCGGCGTCGAAGCTCTGGCGGAACACCTCGTTGCGCAGCATCGCCAGCAGCAGGCCGACGCCGGCCGCGATCGCCAGCAGCACGGCCCAGCCCCAGTGGCGCAAGAAGGCGCTGATGCCCAGCATCGCGACTGTCAGCGCCGGCAGCGCGCGCTTCGAGCTGCTGAACACCGAGGCGACCTGCGGCACCACGTAGGTGACGAGGAAGATCACGATCACGACCGCGATCAGCGAGACGATCGCCGGGTACAGCGTCGCGCCGATCAGCTTGCTGCGCAGTTCCTGGCGTTCCTCCAGGTCGTCGGCGAGGCGCTCCAGCACCTTGCCGAGCGCGCCGCTCTGCTCGCCGGCCGCGACCACGCCGCGGTAGACCTCGTCGAACTCGCGCGGTGCACTCGCCAGCGCGCGCGCGAACGGCGAGCCGCCGTTGACCTCGCTCTTCAGGTGCGCGACGAGCTCGCGCTGGCGCGGGTCCTCGGCCTCCTCGCTGAGCGCGGTCAGCGCGCGTTCGAGCGGGAGTCCGGCGCCGACCAGGCCGGCGAGCTGGCGCGTCCAGACCGTCAGGCTGGTGGTGTTGAAGACACGCCGCGTGAAGCGCAGCCCTTCGGCCTGTGTGCCGGCCGTCGCCACCAGCGTGACCGCCAGCGGCACCAGCGCCTGCGCGCGCAACTGGCTGCGTGCGGCCTTCGCGTTCTCGGCGTCGAGCAGGCCGGTGGTCGACTTGCCGGCCGCGTCGAGCGCCTCGAATTTGTACGCCGGCATGGGGACTATTCGCGCGTGACGCGCATCACTTCTTCGGGCGATGTGACGCCCTCGGCGACGAGGCGCTCGCCGTCTTCGCGCATCGAGCGCAGCCCGGCGGCTTCGGCCGCGACGAAGATCTGCGACTCCGCGGCGCGGCCGTGGATCAGCGCGCGCACCTGGTCGTCCACCGCCATCAGCTCGTAGACGCCGGTGCGGCCCTTGTAGCCGGTGTTGCCGCACTCGACGCAGCCGACCGGGTGGTAGCGGCCGCGTGC
>JAYSLR010000695.1:0-3070 GCA_043725365.1 Rhizobacter sp.
GGCGGCGGCTCGCTGCGCGCGGTGGTTCAGACCAAGAACGAATCGGCGGCCGAGGTCGTGGGCCTGGTGCAGACCGAGATCGACCGGCTGCTCGCCGCGCCGCCGGCGGCCGACGAACTCGCTGCGCGCAAGGCGTCGCTGATCGGCGACTTCAGCCGCAGCGTCGAGACCACCGCGGGGCTGGGCGCCGCGGTCAAGGCACTGATCGTTGCCGGGCTGCCGCTCACCGACCTGGGCCGGCGCATCGCCGCCCTGTCGGCCGTCGACGCCGATGCGGTGCAGCGCTACGCGGTCGCGAACCTCGGTGCGGCCGGGCGCCGCGTGGTCGTGGCCGGCGACGCGGCACGCTTCGTCGACGCATTGAAGGCCGTGGCGCCAGGGCTGACGCTCGTGCCGGCGGACCGCCTGGACGTCGATCTCGGCACCGGCCTGAGCGCACGTTGAGGCGCGCGCGTCACGGCAGGAAACACAATCCCCTGAAGCATTCCGGCAATCGATCGCACGCTCAATCGCGAATGCTGGGACAATCGAGGGGTTGCCCGTGATTGGCGTCAAAGCTCCACGGTCGTCCGCACTTCTTTTTCAGGACCGCCCATGGCCACCCGTCGACCCACCCCGCCCGCCGCTTCCGACACCACGCAGAAGCTGCGCCAGACCCAGGCCGAATACGTCGCCGCCCGCCCCGCAGGCGAGCCGGGCGTCAAGCCGATGATGTCGAGCTCGAAGATGTATGTCTGCCGCCGCTGCCAGGCCAACTTCAAGACTGGCGACGGCAAGCCCGATGCGCGCCTGCCCGGGCTGGGCAAGTGCAACAAGTGCCTCGCCGCCGCGACGGCCGCGCTCGCCGCCTGACATTTCGATGTTCCCGCGTCCGCTCGGGCGCGGTCGCTGCGCTCACCGGGCCGCCACCGCGCGCCCCATCCGTGCGAGCACATGGCCGGCCATGCCGTGCGCCAGTTCGTGCTCGCCCATGAAGACCTTGCCGATCTCCTCCTGTTCGAGCAGGCGTGCAAGCGCCGAGCGCTGCCGCAGGCACGCCTGCAAGGGCTCGGTCGCGCCGAACGGCAGCGAGTTCAGCGCGATGAACGCACCGACCTTGGCCAGGGTGATCGTCAGCGTCGCCCAGATGTTCTGCCCCGGCGCCGCGTGCTCGGCCGCGCCACCACCCGGCAACGGTGCCAGCCGCGGCACCTTGACGCGCGCCGCGATGTAGCCGAGGGCCAACGCCAGCCCGAACCCCGCGGCAATCGTGGAGATCAGGCTGACGTTGTGGGGCATCGAAGACCTTTGCAGGAGCACGAAATCTGCGCGGAGTCCAAGGGTGCACTCGTCGCGGGCGCCGCCCAGTGCCGCGCGTGGCCGAGGGCCTTCGCGGCCGGCCGCCGCGGCGATCAGCAGATCGGCATCGGCGCCTGCTTGCGGATCAGCTCGTGAGCCTTGCTCATCGCGTAGGCGAGCGCGGCGTCGGCGGACGGCCAGCGGTGGCCGCAGGCCAGGCTCTCGTCGCGCAGGATCTCGCGCGCTGCGCCGCTCGGGTCTTGCTCGTGCAGCACGATCAGCGCGGCGATGTAGCCGTCGCCCATCGGTCCTTCGAGCGCGCCGGTGTAAACGCGGTACTCGCCGATCTTGCGTTCATCGAAATGCATCTGGATCGCTCCGGCCGGCACGCTGAGCCGCCCATGAGCCAATGATCGGCGCATCGGCGGCGGCGCGGTATCCACCGTAAGGGGGACAAGCTCAGGCGGCGTGGCCCGGCGGCCACACAGTGGACGGTGGCGGCCGCTCAGCCCTGGCCGACGCGGTGCGCCTCGGCGGCGCGCGTGCCGAAGCGCGCCTCACCCTGGCGCCGGAACTCCTTCGGCGTCATGCCCTTGATCTCGAGGAAGCGCCGGTTGAAGTTGGCGACGTTGTTGAAGCCGCAGTCGTAGCAGACGTTGCTGATGTAGCGATCTGTTTCCATCAGCAGCTGGCAGGCGCGCGCGATGCGCAGGCGATTGACGAAATCGGTGAAGGTGTTGCCGGTGGCGCGCCGGAAGTAGCGCGAGAACTGACTCTCGCTCATGCCCACACGACGGCTCAACTCGCCCATCGAGAACGACTCGGTGGCGTGCTCGGTGATGTAGTCGACGATCGCGCTGATCTGCGCCAGCGAGTTGTCGTCGTCGAAGCTTTGCAGCGGCATGCTCGACAGCAGCCGGTAGTCGGTGCACTCGGCCAGCTCGCCGAGGAACTTCAGGAACTCGCTGAAGCGCTTCACGCCATGCAGGCTCTTGATCTGCTGCAGGCTCGCGCGGGCCCGCTCGGTCATGCCGAAGAATTCGATGCCCAGCCGCGCGCGCTCGAGCAGCGGCATCACGTCGCGCAACTCGTCGATCAGCTCGGCGGCGCGGCGCAGCGGATCGTCCGAGAACTGCAGCACCACGTCACGCTGCACGACGCCCTCGGGGCCGACGTCGGTCGAGATCCAGTTGTGCGGCAGGCGCGGGCCGGTCAGCACCAGGTGGCCGGGCTCGAAGTGGCCGATGTAGTCGCCGACGAAGACCTTGCCGCGTGTCTGCAGGATCAGGTGCAGCTCGTACTCCTCGTGGTAGTGCCAGCGCACCAGCGGGTTCGGGAAGCCGTGCTCCAGGCAGCGCACGTAGCCGTAGCTGCCCTCGGGCTCGTAGCCGAGCGTGGGGTCGCGAACGAAGTCGTGCTCCAGCTCCGGGGTGCGCGCCTGTCGGTGTCCCATGGTGCGATTCTGAACCGTCAGCTCATCACGTTGCCGCCGTCGACATTCAGCGTCTGCGCGGTGATGTAGGCCGATGCGTCGCTCGCGAGAAAGACCGCGGCACCGGCGATGTCCTCGGGCACGCCCATGCGGCCCAGCGGCACGGCCAGGCCGACCGCCTTCTTCTTTTCACCGAGCGGCAGGCCCTCGGCCTGCGCGAACAGCGCATCGACATGCGCCCACATCGGCGTGTCGACCACCCCCGGCGAGATGCCGTTGACGCGGATGCCGTGCGGTGCCATCGCCAGCGCCGCCGACTGCGTGTAGCTGATCACCGCCGCCTTGCTCGCGCAGTAGTGC
>JAYSLR010000696.1:0-1702 GCA_043725365.1 Rhizobacter sp.
TGGGGCGAGCTGAACGAGCGCTATCCGGGGCGGTTCAGCGTTGGGACGCTACGGACGCTGCAGCGGCGGTTCAACGTGTGCCCCCCGTGCCAATGTGACGTGAGACACCTGCCCTCAGTAATTTAGAGTACAGGTAGTACCCACGCATGGCTGCAGTTCTGAAGTCTTCCATGATCAACAGTTCTTTGTCTTTGCCCGAGGCCGTTGAGGAAGGAGCCCGTAGGGCGACTGACGAGACGGCCTCGGGCACGGTGCGCCCCGACCCGGAGGTGGTCGAGACCGCCCGGCGGCGCCAGTTTTCGGCGGGCGAGAAGCGCGCGCTGCTGGCCGAGGCGGACGCGGCCAAGGCACGCGGGGAACTCGGTGCGTTCTTGCGTCGCAAGCGGATTTACTCCTCGATGCTGTCGAGTTGGCGGCAGCAGATCGTGGCCTCCGATCGCAAGGCGCTGGCGCCGCGCAAGCGCGGACCGAAGCCGGATGCCGCCGCCCGGCAGATCAAGCACCTGAACCGGGACATTGCCCGCCTGCGCCGCAAGCTCGAGCGCGCCGAGATCATCATCGACGCCCAAAAAAAACTGTGCGTAGCGCTTGGACTGCCGACCTCCGACGACCGGAACGAGGACGAATGATGGACACCGCGCAGGCTCTCGGCACCGAGATCGGCCTCGTGGCGGCGTGCTCGGCGCTCGCCGTGAACCGCGCCGGCGTGTACCGGGAGCGTGCCCGGCGTCGCGGGGTGGTGCCACGACGCACGCCCGCGGCGCGTCCCCGGCCACCGCTGGCGTTCTCGATGGTCGAGCAGGAGCTCCTGCTCGGCCTCCTGGACAGCGAACGCTTTGCCGATCTCGCGCCGGCCGCGGTTTACGCCACATTGCTCGATGAAGGCCGCTACCACGGCTCAATCCGCACCATGTACCGGCTGCTGGCCGCCCAGAACCAGGCTGGCGAGCGCCGTAATCAGCGCATCCATCCCGCCTATAGCAAGCCCGAGCTGCTCGCGACCCGACCGAACGAGGTCTGGAGCTGGGATATAACCAAGCTGAAGGGCCCGGCCAAGTGGACCTGCTTCCACCTGTACGTGATCCTCGACATCTTCAGCCGCTACGTCGTCGGCTGGATGGTCGCGCACCGCGAAACCGCTGAACTCGCCGGGCAGCTGATCGCCGATACCCTCGGCAAACAGAAGATCGCCCCGGGCACGCTCACCCTGCACGCCGATCGCGGCACCAGTATGCGTTCCAAACCCGTCGCTGCCCTGCTCATCGATCTCGACGTCGCCAAAACCCACAGCCGCCCGCACGTCTCCGACGACAACCCGTTCTCCGAGGCCCAGTTCCGCACCCTCAAGTACCGACCGGACTTCCCGCCACGCTTCGGCTCGATCGAAGATGCTCGCGCGCACTGCCAGGCGTTCTTCACCTGGTACAACTCCGTGCATCGTCACTCCGGCATCGGCCTCATGCCGCCCGACGCCGTGCACTACGGCCGCGCTGACGCTCTCACCGCACGGCGCGCCATCGCCCTCGACGCCGCCTTCGCCACCCACCCGGCCCGCTTCAAACGCGTCGCGCCTCGACCGCCCGAACTTCCAACCGCCGTCTGGATCAACCCGCCGCAAAAGGACACCACGCCACCCGCCATCACACCCATCTGCTCGCTAAACTCGTAAACAAATGTGTCTCAAACCCATTGACGCGCGCCG
>JAYSLR010000697.1:0-5087 GCA_043725365.1 Rhizobacter sp.
CCACCTGCGGGCCGTAGCCCGGCCAGTCGGTCTGCACGACGCGCGCGCCGGCCTGCGCGGCCAGCGCCGCGGTGCGGTCGCTGCTGCCCGAATCGAGCACCACCACCTCGTCGGCGAACGATGCGCTCGCGACGCACTCGGCGATGTTGCGGGCCTCGTTCTTCGCGACGATCACGACGCTCAGCGTGGGTTCGGGCGAAGCGGCGGGGGGGGCTATTGGCACGGGCGCGGTCAAGGTGCTCCTCTATGATGGTCATTGTCCCAGATTCAATTGCGGCTCCCGATGCCGCCACAGCCACGATGCCCCAGACCCGACGCCCCGATCTTCGATCCCTGAACGCGCTGCGCGCGCTGCTGGGCCTGGCGGTTGCCGCGGCACTGGTGTTCAGCGCGCCGGCCCGGGCCCAGTTCCGGGTCGAGATCTCGGGCGTCGGCGCGACGCAGCTGCCGATCGCGATCGTCAAGTTCCGCGACGAGGAACGCAGCACGCCGTCGCTGTCGGTCTCGGGCATCGTGCGTGCCGATCTCGAGCGCAGCGGTGTCTTCAAGAGCATCGACGCACCCGGCGCGCTCGACGAGAACAGCCAGCCGGTGATGAGCGACTGGCGCGGCCGCGCCGCCGATGCGCTGGTCGCCGGCTCGGTGACAAGGCTCGCCGACGGCCGCTTCGACCTGCGCTTCAAGCTCTGGGACGTCGTCAAGGGCAACGTGCTCGGCGGCCAGAGCACCGCGGTCGATGCCGCCGACCTTCGCCTCGCGGCGCACCGCATCGCCGACTTCATCTACGAGAAGCTGACCGGCGACAAGGGTGTGTTCTCGACCCGCATCGCCTACGTGACCAAGGGCGGCAGCCGCTACACGCTGCGCGTCGCCGACGCCGACGGCGAGGGCGGCCAGGTCGCGCTGAACAGCCCCGAGCCGATCATCTCGCCGGCCTGGTCGCCCGACGGCAGGCAGCTCGCCTACGTGTCGTTCGAGAAGCAGAAGGCCGTCGTCTACGTGCAGGACACGTCCAGCGGCGCGCGCCGCGAGCTCGCGAACTTCCGCGGCTCGAACAGCGCGCCGGCCTGGTCGCCCGACGGCCAGACGCTGGCGCTGACGCTGTCGCGCGAGCACGGTTCGCAGCTCTACCTGATGGACCGCAACGGCGGCAACGTGCGGCGCCTGACCACCAGCAACGCGATCGATACCGAGCCCGCGTTCGCGCCCGACGGCCGCAGCATCTACTTCGTCAGCGACCGCGGCGGCGGCCCGCAGATCTACCGAACGCCGGTGGGCGGCGGCAGCGTCGAGCGCATCACGTTCGGCGGCAACTACAACATCAGCCCGGCGATCAGCCCGGACGGCCGCACGCTCGCGTACATCTCGCGCCAGGGCGGGGCGTTCCGCCTGTACACGCTGGACCTGGGCAGCGCCGGCGCGCAACCGGTCGCGCTGACCGACACCAGCGACGACGAGAGCCCGAGCTTCGCGCCGAACGGCCGGCTCATCATCTACGCCTCGCGCGCGCAGGGCCGCGACGTGTTGATGACGACCACGCTGGATGGCAAGATCAAGGCGCGCCTGGTCTCGACCAATGCCGATGTGCGCGAGCCGGTCTGGGGCCCGTTCGGCCGCTAGGCTCGCACGCGCACCGAAGAATTCTTATCTCCGAAGAGGAAAGCACCATGAACCACCATTCCATCCGCCTTGCCCGACCCGCCCGCCTGCTGTCGCTGGCCGCAATGGTCGGCGCGGCGCTGCTCGCCGGCTGCTCCAGCGTGCCGCTCGGCGACGCCGGCGGCGCGCCGGTCGAGAGCCGCAACCTGGGCGCCGGCGGCGCCGCCGGGGCCGGGACCGGCGCCGCGAGCGAGAGCCGTGTCACGCCGGTCGACCTGACGAAGGGCGCGAACGATGCCAGCGGCGGCGCGCAGAACATCGTCTACTTCGACTTCGACAGCTTCGCCGTGAAGGACGAGTACCGCCCGATCATCGACCGCTTCGCGAAGGCGCTGGCCGCCGATCGCAAGAAGCACCTGCAGGTCGAGGGCCACACCGACGAGCGCGGCGGCCGCGAGTACAACCTCGCGCTCGGCCAGAAGCGCGCCGAGGCGGTCGCGAAATCGCTCGCGCTGCTCGGTGCCTCCGACTCGCAGGTCGAGGCGGTCAGCTTCGGCAAGGAGCGCCCGGCGGTGCAGGGCAGCGACGAGGCGGCCTACGCGAAGAACCGCCGTGCCGAGCTGAACTACCGGTGAGCAGCGCGATGCGAACGAACTCCCGCGTGGCCGTTGCCGCGCTCTGCCTGGGCGCGGCGCTGTTCGCCCCGGCCGCGCGCGCCGGCCTGTTCGACGACGACGAGGCGCGCCGCGCGATCCTCGACATCCGCCAGAAGATCGAGCAGAACGCCGAACGCCAGCGCACCGGCCAGCAGCAGCTCGGCGACCAGATCGACCAGCTCAAGCGCAGCCTGCTCGACCTGAACAACCAGCTCGAGCAGATGCGCGGCGACAACGCGACGCTGCGCGGCCAGAACGAGGAGCTGACGCGCATCGTCTCGGAGCTGCAGCGCAAGCAGAAGGACCTGCAGGCCGGCGTGGACGACCGCATCCGCAAGATCGAGCCGCAGAAGGTCTCGGTCGACGGCAAGGAGTTCAGCGCCGATGCCGACGAGAAGCGCCAGTACGACGACGCGATGGACCTGCTGCGCAAGAGCGATTTCGCGGGCACCGTGAACGCGCTGAGTGCATTCCGCAAGCGCTACCCGGCCAGCGGCTACAACGAATCGGCGCTGTTCTGGCTGGGCAACGCGCAGTACGGCGTACGCCAGTACAAGGACGCGATCACTTCGTTCCGCACGCTGGTGGCGGGTTCGCCGGACCACCCGAAGGCGCCCGAAGCGCTGCTCGCGATCGCGAACTGCCAGGCCGAGCTGAAGGACGCGAAGGGCGCGCGCGCGACCATCGCCGAGCTGCTCCGGACCTACCCGAAGTCCGAGGCCGCGCAGGCCGGACGCGATCGCCTCGCGTCGCTGAAGTAGGCACCCGTTCCGGCAGCGCCGCGCCCCGCACCTAAAATGCGGGGATGCAAGAAATCGATCCGAAGGCCCTCGCCACCGGGGTGTTGTGGGCTGCGTTCGGTCTGTCCGTGCTGTTCGGCGCGATCGCGCAGCGCACCCACTTCTGCACGATGGGTGCGGTTTCCGACATCGTCAACATCGGCGACTGGACCCGCATGCGCATGTGGGTGATGGCGATGGGCGTGGCGATGATCGGCTTCAACCTGATGGTGGCCGCGGGCTGGCTCGACGCCGGCAAGAGCATCTACGGCGGGCCGAGGTTCATCTGGCTGTCGGCGCTGGTCGGCGGCGCGCTCTTCGGATTCGGCATGGTGCTGGCATCGGGCTGCGGCAGCAAGACGCTGGTGCGCATCGGCGCCGGCAACCTCAAGTCGCTGGTCGTGTTCGTGGTGCTCGGCGTCTCGGCGTTCGCGACGTTGAAGGGCGTCACCGCGGTCGCGCGTGTCGCCACCGTCGACAGCGTCGCGGTCACCTTCGCCGGCGGGCAGGACCTGCCTTCGCTGCTCGCGGCCAGCACCGGCATCGCGAAGACGACGCTGGCGGCGGCGCTCGGCCTGGCCATCGGCGGCGCGCTCATCGCCTGGGCGCTCGCGAAAGCCGAGGGGCGCTCGGCCGACAACCTGCTCGCGGGGCTGGGTGTCGGCGCGATCATCGCCGCCGCCTGGTGGGTGTCGGGGCGCTTCGGTCATCTGGCCGAAGACCCGAACACGCTGCAGGAGGCGTTCGTCGCGACCAACTCGCAGCGCATGGAGTCGCTCAGTTTCGTCGCGCCGGTGGCGTACACGCTGGACTGGCTGATGTTCTTCAGCGATCAATCCAAGCTGCTGACGATCGGCATCGTCAGCGTCGCCGGCGTCGTCGTCGGCTCGGGCGCGTATGCGCTGGCGACGCGCGGCTTTCGCTGGGAAGGGTTTCGCGACGCCGGTGACACCGCCAACCACCTGGTCGGTGCGCTGCTGATGGGCATCGGCGGTGTCACGGCGCTGGGCTGCACGATCGGGCAGGGCCTGTCGGGCCTGTCGACGCTGAGCCTGACGAGCTTCGTCGCGGTCGCCGCGATCCTCGCCGGCGCGGTCGCGGCGCTGCGCTACCAGGTCTGGCGCATCGAGCGCGCGGGCTGACACGGCGATGAACACGCTCGCCGACAGTCTGACGCTCGCGCCCGACACCGATCTCGAGCGCCGCTTCGGTGGGCTGCGCCGCCTGTACGGCGACGCCGGCTATGCACGCATCCGTGCGGCGCGGATCGCGATCGTCGGCGTCGGCGGCGTCGGTTCGTGGTGCGCCGAGGCGCTGGCGCGCAGCGGCGTGGCCGCGCTGACGTTGATCGACCTCGACCACGTCGCCGAATCGAACATCAACCGCCAGGTGCAGGCGCTCGGCACGACGATCGGCCAGGCCAAGGTGCAGGCGCTGCGCGCGCGCATCGCCGACATCCACCCGGGCTGCGAGGTGATCGGCATCGAGGAGTTCGTCGACGAGACGAACTGGCCGATGCTGCTGGTGCAGCCGGTCGACACGGTGATCGACGCCTGCGACCAGGTGCGCGCCAAGGCGGCGATCGCGGCCTGGGCGCTGCGCACGGGCAGCGCGCTCGTGATCGCCGGCGCGGCCGGCGGCAAGCGGCGGCCTCAGGCGGTCGAGGTCGAGGACCTCGGTCTCGTCACGCACGACCCGCTGCTCGCGTCATTGCGGCAGCGGCTGCGCAAGCAGCACGGCGCGGCACGCAGCGGCCGGATCGGCGTGCGCTGCGTGTTCTCGCGCGAGGCGGTGGCCGTACCCGACGACGCGGCGTGCGGCATCGAATCCGGCGATGGCAGCCTGAACTGCCACGGCTACGGATCGAGCGTCGGCGTGACGGCCACGTTCGGTCTGGTGGCCGCGAGTCTTGCGCTAGAATCCGCCGCAGCGCAAAAGCGACCAGGCGCCGAAGCCAGCTATAATTGAAGGCTTGCCGGGTTGTTAGCTCAGTTGGTAGAGCAGTAGACTTTTAATCTATTGGTCGTGGGTTCGAGCCCCGCACAACCCACCA
>JAYSLR010000698.1:0-1818 GCA_043725365.1 Rhizobacter sp.
TCGGTCCGCGCGAAGGACGACCTCGCGCGCCGCGAGTCGCTCGCTGCGACCGGCGCGGTCTCGGGCGAGGAGCTCGAGCATGCGCGCATGGCGATGACCGCCGCGCGCGCTGCGCAGGCCTCCGCGCGCGAGCAGTGGGAGAGCAACCGCGCGCAGACCGAAGGCACCGACGTCGCCTCGCACCCGCTGGTGCAGCAGGCTGCCGGTCGCGTCCGCGCCGCCTACCTCGACTTCGCGCGCTGCAAGGTGCTGGCGCCCGTGAGCGGCTACGTCGCGCGCCGCACCGTGCAGGTCGGGCAGCGCCTGCAGCCGGGCGCCGCGCTGCTCGTGATTGTGCCGCTCGACGGCGTGTGGGTCGAGGCGAACCTGAAGGAAAATCAGCTGCGCAACCTGCGCATCGGCCAGCCGGTGCAAGTGTCGGCCGATCTCTACGGCAGCTCCATCGACTATCGCGGCCACGTGGAAGGCCTCGCGGCCGGCACCGGCAGCGTGTTCTCGCTGCTCCCCGCGCAGAACGCGACCGGCAACTGGATCAAGGTAGTGCAGCGCCTGCCGGTGCGGATCACGCTCGACCCCGATGCGCTGCGCTCGCACCCGCTCCGGGTCGGGCTCTCCATGCGCGTGGTGGTTGACACGACCGACCGCAGCGGCGCGCAGCTCGCTACCGCCGCGGGCAACACCACGCACTTCACAGCCGCGACCCAGGACCACGCGGTGGCTGACGCCGATGCGCGCGTCAGCAGCATCATCCTCGCGAACGCGGCGTCCCGCGTGCGGGTGCGCGCTGCCGCCGAGCATCGTGCCGCGGACGCGACGCGGCCGGCGCAGACCGGCGGCTAGTCGGATGGCGGCGCCGGAAAGCCAGCCGTACCTGCGCGGCTGGGCGCTGATCGCGATGACCTTCGGGCTCGCGATCGCGACCTTCATGGAAGTGCTCGACATCACGGTGGCGAACGTCTCGCTGCCGACCATTGCGGGCGACCTCGCGGTGAGCCCGACGCAGGGCACCTGGGTGATCACCGGTTACGGCGTCGCGAATGCGATCACCGTGCTGCTCGCCGGCTGGCTCGCGCAGCGCTTCGGCGAGGTGCGCGTCTTCATCCTCTGCGCGCTCGCCTTTGGCACCGCGTCGTTCATGTGCGGCGGGGCCAACAGCCTCGAGGTGCTGATTGCATTTCGCGTGCTCCAGGGTGCGGTCGCGGGCCCCATGGTGACGATGTCCCAGGCGCTACTGCTGCGCAACTTCGCGCCGCAGCGGCGCGGCCTGGCGATGGCGATCTGGGGCATCACCGTCGTCGTCGCCCCGCTGATCGGGCCGATCCTCGGCGGCTACATCACCGACAACTACGACTGGCGCTGGATTTTCCTGATCAACGTGCCGATCGCATTGTTCGCCGCGGCGACGGTCTGGCAGACGCTGCGCAAGCGCGAGACGCCGCGCAGCCGCACGCCGGTCGACTACGTCGGCTTCTGGCTCGTCGTCACCGGCGTTGGCGCCCTGCAGATCCTGCTCGACAAAGGCAAGGAGCTCGACTGGTGGCATTCGAACTTCATCGTCGCGCTCGGCTGCGTGTCCGCCGTGGCGCTGACGACGCTGATCATCTGGGAACTGGGTGAGAAGTCCCCGGTCGTGAACCTGCGACTGTTCCTGATCCGCAACTTCGTCGTGTCGGTCTCGGTGATGGCCTTCGCCTACGCCGGCATGTTCGCGGGCATCGTCCTGGTCCCGCTTTTCCTGCAGACGCAGCTCGATTACACCGCGACCTGGGCGGGCCTCGTGGTCGCGCCCGTCGGTATCCTGTCGTTCGTGCTGACGCC
>JAYSLR010000699.1:0-3078 GCA_043725365.1 Rhizobacter sp.
TGAACGCAACACGGCACCCCGCCGCAGCGCTCTCGCTGCGCCCGACGCACGAAGAGAGCTGCCCCCGAACGACCGCAACGGGCCGCAAGCCGACGTCGATAAGGCGAGTTTCATTTCAGGCGGCCGGCGCGAAGCGCTGCAGGAAGAGCTGCGCGGCGCGGCGGTAGAGCTGCCAAGCCAGTGGTTCGCTGCCGTGGTCGAAGCGCACCCAGGCGCGGCCGCCGACGCGCGCCAGCGTGTGCGCGGGCAACGTCAGGTCGATCAGGAACACCGGCTGCAGGCTGTGCAGGCCGTCCTTCTCGGCCGGGTCGCTGGCGTAGGGGCCGCCTGCCGCATCGGCCAGGGCCGCGCTCGGCAATTGGTGTGTCGCTGCCGGCAGCTCGCCGGTGCGCAGGGCGGGCAGCACCTCGCCGGGCGCGTCGGCGAGCCGCACCTCGGCATGGCGCAGGCGCTGCTGAACGAGGTGGCCGTCGGGCTCGGCCACCGCGGCGCGCACGCGCAGTTCGCCGGGCGCGAGCACGTGGCCGATGGTCTGGCCCTGGTGGAGGTAGGTGCCGGGCAAGTCGCTCTGCTGCGGCATCGCCAGGCGGCCGGCGGACTGCGCGCGCAGCTCGAGTTGCGCGATGCGTTCGTCGGCGTGCGCCACTTCGGCCTGCACACGTTCGATGTCGAGCGCAAGGTTCTGCGCGGCGTTCGGATCGCCGAGGAACTGCTGCACCTGCTCGACGCGCAGCCCTTCGAGCCGGCTGGCGAGCTGCTCGCGCGATGCCAGCAGCTCCGGGTTGGTCAGGCGCAGCAGCAGCTCGCCGGGCTGCACCGACGCGCCATCGGCCACCGGCAGTTCGGCGACGAAGCCGTCGACCTCGGGCCGCAGCTGGGCCTTCTCGGGCAGCCAGACGACGGCCGGCGCGACGGTCGAGAACGGCAGCGGCACGACGAACAGCGCCAGCGCCGCCGCTGCGGCGAGCGCCTGTCGCGACCAGCCCAGTAGCGGTTGCAGCAGCACCGTCACCGCCACGTAGGCCAGCGCGGCCAGCCCGAGCAGCAGCCACTGCCCGCCGAGCCACAGCACCAGGCCGATCGACAGCGCCAGCCGGTAGACCAGCGAGAGCGGTGCATAGGCCCACAGCCAGGCACGCTCGCTGTCGGCATGCGCCGGCGCTTCGCTCGCGGCACCGAGCAGTCGACGGCTGAGCTGGTGGCCCCACCACGCGCTGCTGCGCGAGGCGAGGTTGGGCAGCTCGAACAGGTCGCACAGCACGTGGTACGCGTCGAAGCGCAGCAGCGGGTTGCCGTTGAACACCAGGGTCGAGACGCTGCCGAGGACCAGGACGCCGAAGGCGAGTTCGTGCAGCCAGCCCGGCTGGGTGTTCAGCCAGAGCCAGAAGCCGAGCGCGGCCAGCGTCAACTCGACCATCACGCCGGCCGCACCCACCGCGGCGCGCTGGCGGCGCGACGCGAAGCCGCTCGCAGCCGACGCATCGACATACGGCGCCGGCATCAGCCACATCAGGCCGATGCCGACCTCGTGCACCTCGCCGCCCCAGCGGCGCACCGCCAGCGCGTGGCCGAGTTCGTGCAGCGCCTTCATGAGCGGGTAGGCGAGCCAGGCCAGCGCCAGGTTGGCGCTGCTGAACAGGTGCTGTGCGGCGTGGCTGCGCAATGCGGGCCATTCGGCGGCGGCGACCCACGCGCTCGCCAGCATCGCCAACAGCCAGAGCCAGAACACGATCGGCCGGAAGAGGGCGTGGGCGAGCGGGTCGAGCCGCCGAAGCCAGGCGGTCGGGTCGCCGAGCGGCAGGCGAAACGAAAACGGGTTGAGCATGCCGCGGCGGCGCTTGCGTTGGCGCTCGCCGCGGCGCTGCAGCAGCGTCGTGGCGTCGGCTGCGCGCTCCGACTGCAGCAGCTCCATGTCGTGCAGCTGGCCGAGCAGCTGCACCACCTCATCCTGCGTCGGCGCCGCATCGGGCCGGGCTTCGAGCACGGCCGTCCAGACCTCGTGCACGGTGCGCTGGCCGTCGCAGCGGCCGATGAACTGGTAGGCCGCGTCGTTGATGCGGTGCTGGCGCCCGGTGGCGGCATCGGACAGCAGGAACCAGCGCTGCTCGCGCCACTGCTGGCGCTGCACGCGCACCTGCGCACGCAGGCGCGGCCGCACGCGGGCCACGCGGTACCACTGGGCGCTCAGCAGGGCCGCGGTCACGCTACGGGCTCCACGACCACAGCGCCAGGCGCAGCCAGTCGAGCGCACGGTGGCCCCAGATCCAGGCCGCCGAGCGCTCGCCCGCGGCGATCTTCGCGACACCTTCCAGGCCCGGGCGCAGCAGCGGCGCGGCGTGGGTCAGCCGCGCTTCGACCGCGAACGTATTTCGGCCGTCGCGCACCGTGGCCACCGGCGTGACGCGCTCGACGACGAAGCCGAGCGTATCGACCGGCAGCGACGCCAGCGCGAGCTCGCCGCTCTGGCCGGCGTGGATGCTGGCGATGTCGCGTTCGTCGACATCGACGATGAGGCGGAAGCGCTCGGCCGGCGCCAGCGTCAGCAGCACATCGCCGCGCTGCACCGGGGCGCCGAGGGACTGGCCGAGATCGCCCCTGATGACGACGCCGTCGATCGGTGCCAGCAGCTTGGTGCGCGCGAGTTGCTGGCGTACCAGGTCGAGCTGCGCGCGCGCCTCGCCGGCCTTGCCCTGCGTGATCACGAACTGCGCGCGGTCGGCGCGCGCCAGCGCCGCCGCAAAGCCGTTTTCATGCTGCGCGAGTGCACCTTCCCAGCGGCGCTGTTCGAGCCGCAGGTCCTGGTCGGCCAGTTCCACCAGGACGTCACCGGCGTGCACCGTGTCCCCCGGGCGCACGAGGCTGCGCTGAAGGTAGCCGTCCATCGGCGCGGCGACGACGCGCTGCACCGCGCCTTCGATGCGCGCCGGTGCACCCACATGCCAGCTGACGGGCCACCACCCGGCCACCAGCACCGCGGCGGTCAGGGCCAGCGCGAGCAGCTTGGGCAGCGGGTCGTGGCGGCGTGTCATGCGGGCGCGTGCCGCGCGCAGCAGGTCGGCGCTGCGGGCCGGCCACGTG
>JAYSLR010000700.1:0-9744 GCA_043725365.1 Rhizobacter sp.
TCGCCGCCCTCGAAAAAGACTGGGCCGAGAACCCGCGCTGGAAGGGCATCAAGCGCGGCTATTCGGCTGCTGATGTGGTGCGGCTGCGCGGCTCGGTACAGGTCGAGCACACGCTGGCCAAACGCGGCGCCGAGAAGCTCTGGAACCTCGTCAACACCGAGCCCTTCGTCAACACGCTCGGCGCGTTGACCGGCAACCAGGCGATGCAGCAGGTCAAGGCCGGCCTGAAGGCGATCTACCTGTCGGGCTGGCAGGTGGCCGGTGACGCGAACCTGGCCGGCGAGATGTACCCGGACCAGTCGCTGTACCCGGCGAACTCGGTGCCGATCGTCGTCAAGCGCATCAACAACACCTTCACGCGCGCCGACCAGATCCAGTGGTCCGAAGGCAAGAACGACATCGACTTCTTTGCGCCGATCGTGGCGGATGCCGAAGCCGGCTTCGGCGGCGTGCTGAATGCGTTCGAGTTGATGAAGTCGATGATCGAAGCGGGCGCGGCGGGCGTGCACTTCGAGGACCAACTCGCCTCGGTGAAGAAGTGCGGCCACATGGGTGGCAAGGTGCTGGTGCCGACGCGCGAAGCGAATGCCAAGCTGATCGCCGCCCGCCTCGCGGCGGACGTGATGGGCGTGCCCACGCTCGTGATCGCGCGCACCGACGCCGAAGCGGCCGACCTGGTGACCAGCGATGTCGATGACAACGACAAGGGCTTCCTGACCGGCGAGCGCACGGTCGAGGGCTTCTACCGCACCAGCCCGGGCCTCGAGCAGGCGATCTCGCGCGGCCTCGCGTACTCGGAGTACGCCGACATGGTGTGGTGCGAAACCGGCAAGCCGGACCTGGCCTTCGCGAAGAAGTTCGCCGACGCGATCCACGCCAAGTTCCCGGGCAAGCTGCTCGCCTACAACTGCTCGCCGTCGTTCAACTGGAAGAAGAACCTCGACGACGCGACGATCGCCAAGTTCCAGCGCGAGCTCGGTGCGATGGGCTACAAGTTCCAGTTCATCACGCTGGCCGGCTTCCACAGCCTGAACTACTCGATGTTCAACCTGGCGCACGGCTATGCGCGCAACAACATGAGCGCCTTCGTCGAGTTGCAGGAGGCCGAGTTCGCCGCCGCCGAGCGCGGCTTCACCGCGGTCAAGCACCAGCGCGAGGTCGGCACCGGCTACTTCGACGCCGTCACGACGACGATCGAGGCGCTGTCCTCGACCGCCGCACTGAAGGGCTCGACGGAAGACGAGCAGTTCTTCGACGCCAAGCACGGGTGATCGGGGCCCCGACGCGGCGTCCGACGACGCCGCCTCGGCGGAGGCCGCCCGCAATGCCTCGGGCGGCCCTGGGGGAACGGTGTAAGCAAACCAATCCGGGCCGTGTGGCCCGGTAAATACCCTTAGAGTTCGGGCCTTGCGCGCGTGTGTGACCTTTGCGGCGGGGGATTCGCGCGGGCCTCGCGCGAATCAACAAGGACCAGGCTCTGAACTTCGCTGTCGACTCACTCTCCGCGGTTGCCGTCAGACTCGCGCTGTGTCTGGCCTTCGCCTGCCCGCTCGCGGCGCACGCGCTGGGCTTCAAGGACATCGAGGCGCGTGCGCGGGCCCTGGCGGGCCAGAGCTTTCGCGCGCCGTCGACCAAGCTGCCGACCGAACTGGCCGCGCTCGACTACGACGCGCTGCGCGACATCCGCTTTCGGCCCGAGCGCGCGACCTGGCGCGCCGAGAAGCTGCCGTTCGAGCTGATGTACTTTCACCCGGGCAAGAACTTTCCGGAGCCGGTGCGCATCAACATCGTCGACGCCACGGGGGTGAAGCGGGTCGAGTTCGACCCCGAGCTGTTCGACTACGGTCGCAACAAGATCGACCCGAAGAAGCTTCGCGGTCTGGGCTTCGCGGGGTTCCGCGTGCACTACCCGATCAACACGCGCAACTTCAAGGACGAGGTGCTCGTGTTCCTGGGCGCCAGCTACTTCCGCGCGATCGGCAAGGGCCAGGTCTACGGCATGTCGGCGCGCGGCCTGGCGATCGACACGGCGGTGCCGGCCGGTGAAGACTTCGCGCGCTTCACCGAGTTCTGGATCGACCGGCCCGCGCGCACCGACACCTCGCTGACGATCTACGCGCTGCTCGATGCCCGCCATCTCGCGGGCGCCTACAAGTTCGTCGTGACGCCGGGCGCGGAGACGGTGATGCAGGTGAGTGCGCGCCTTTATTTTCGCGAGGCCGTCACCAAGCTCGGACTCGCACCGCTGAACAGCATGTACGACTTCGGCGACAACCAGCCGGGGCGCGACGACTACCGGCCCGAGGTCCACGATTCCGACGGGCTGTCGGTCGCGACGGGCGACGGTGACTGGCTCTGGCGCCCGCTGGTGAATCCGAAGCGACTCCTCGTGACCTCGTTCGCCGCGACCCGGCTGCAGGGCTTCGGCCTGATGCAGCGGGACCGCTCGACGGCCAGCTACGAAGACCCCGAGGCGCAGTACGAGCGCCGCCCGAGCACCTGGATCGACCCGACCGGCAACTGGGGGCCGGGTCGGGTCGAGCTGGTGCAGATCCCCACGCCCGACGAGACCAACGACAACATCGTCGCGTACTGGGTCCCCGACAAGGCGCCCGACCCGAAGAAGCCCTTCGACTTCGCCTATCAGATGCACTGGCAGATGAACGGGCAGTTGCCGCAGGGCAAGGCCTGGGTTCTGCAGACGCGGCGCGGCCGCGGCTACGTGAAGCAGCCGGACGGCGATCTCAATTTCGTCGTCGACTTCGACGGACCGCCGCTGCGCGAACTCAAGGCGGGCGCCAGGCCCGAGGCCTTCGTCGAGATCGGCGGCAACGCGCAGCTGCGCGAGAAGAACCTGTTCCTGAACCCGGTGACGGGCGCCTGGCGCATGACGGTGCGCGTGAAGCGCGAAGATGCTGCGAAGCCGATCGAGATGCGCGGCCAGATCCGGGAGGGCGGCCGCGTGCTGACCGAGACCTGGAGCTACATCGTGCCGCCCGAATCGGACAAGCCATGAACCTGCCGGTGCACGCGATCGACGGCGACCGCATCGAACCGATGCCGTGCATCCATCGCAGTTCGATGGCACAGCAGCGTTGGGCAGGCCACCCGTTGTGGCGCCCGGTGCGCCGATTGCTGGAGGGGCGACTGCCGCAGACCTGGGAGAGCGCCAACCCCGACCGCCACCTGATGCTGCGCCGCGTGCTGCTGCTGGTGCTGGTCGCACTCGGTGCGATCATCGGCACCGACTACATGATCGACATCATGCCGCAGCACGGCCGGGACTGGGCCGAGCGCGGCCTGCTCGCGCTCTTTGCGATCCTGTTCGCATGGGTGTCGGCCGGGTTCTGGACGGCGGTGCTCGGCGCGTGGGTGATGCTGCGCCGGCGTGACCGGCGTGCGGTGACCAACGTGCTGAGCGGCGAGGGCGGCACGGCACCGATCGCACCCGAGGCGCGCACCGCCGTGATCATGCCGATCTGCAACGAGGACGTTCCGACGGTGTTCGCCGGCCTGCGCGCGACCTGCGAGTCGCTGGCGCGCGCCGGTTTCGCCGAGCGCTTCGACTTCTTCGTGCTCAGCGACACCAACGATCCCGACACGCGCGTCGCCGAGCAGGCGGCGTGGGCGCAGCTCACCGACGCGCTGCGCCAGGCCGGCGAATCGGTTCGCGTGCACTACCGCTGGCGCCGCCACCGCACGCATCGCAAGGCCGGCAACGTGGCCGACTTCTGCCGCCGCTTCGGCGCGGACTACCGCTACATGATCGTGCTCGACGCCGACAGCGTGATGAGCGGCGATTGCCTGGTGTCGCTGGTGCGCATGATGGAGGCACACCCCGACACCGGCATCATCCAGACCGCGCCGCGCGCGGTCGGCCACGAGACGATCCACGCCCGCATCCTGCAGTTCTGCTCGCGCGTGTACGGCCCGCTGTTCACGACCGGGCTGCACTACTGGCAGCTCGGCGAATCGCACTACTGGGGGCACAACGCGATCCTGCGCATGGCGCCGTTCATCGCGCATTGCGCGCTGCCGCCGCTGCCGGGCAAGACCTCGCTGTCGGGCGGCGTGATGTCGCATGATTTCGTCGAGGCCGCGTTGATGCGCCGCGCCGGCTGGAAGGTCTGGATCGCGTACGACCTGGAGGGCAGCTACGAGCAGGTGCCGCCGAACCTGCTGGCCGAACTGGGCCGCGACCGGCGCTGGGCGCAGGGCAACCTGCAGAACTCGCGGCTCGTGTTCGAGCCCGGGCTGCACCCGGTGCACCGCACGGTGTTCGTGACCGGCGTGCTGGCCTACCTGTCGTCTCCGCTGTGGCTCGCGTTCCTGGTGCTGTCGACGGTGCTGTTCGCGACCCATTCGCACCTGATCCCGACCTACTTCGTCGAACCGTACCAGTTGTTCCCGATCTGGCCGACCGCGAACTTCAAGCTGATGCTGACCTTGTTCGGCCTGACCGCGGTGCTGCTGCTCGCGCCCAAGGTGATTTCGCTGGCGGCGATCATCCTGCGCGGGCAGGCGCCCGGCTACGGCGGCACGGCGAAGCTGCTGCTCAGCGCGCTGCTCGAGTTCCTGCACTCGGTGCTGCTCGCGCCGGTGCGCATGTTGTTCCACACCCAGTTCGTGCTCGCCGCGCTGACCGGCGTGAAGCTCGCCTGGAAGTCGCCGCCGCGCCACGACGCCGCGACCGGCTGGGGCGAGGCACTGCGCCGCCACGGCCTGCACACGCTGCTGGCGCTGACCTGGATCGGCGTGATCCTGGTCAGCAGCGCCGCGTTCCAGTGGTGGCTGTCGCCGGTGCTCGCCGGGCTGCTGCTGGCGATCCCGCTGTCGGCGTGGACCAGCCGGGCCGGGCCCGGGCGCTGGCTCGCCCGGCGCGGCATCTTCCTGATTCCCGAGGAGATCACGCAGCCCGCCGTGCTGGCCGAGGCGCAGCGCTACGCGGCATCGTTCCACGCGATGCCGCGCTTCGTCGACGCGGTCAGCGACGCGGCCGCGCACGCCGAGGTCCTGCGCGCGATCCCGCTGCAGCCGCTCGCGCGCGGCATGAAGGCCGAGGCCCAGGCGCGGCTGATCGAGCACGCTGCCGGCGCAGGTGCGCAGGCACTGACCAAGGCGCAGCGGCTGCGGCTGCTGGCCGACGCCCAGGCGTTGCGCGCCTTGCGCGAGCGCGCACTCGCGCACCAGGCGCACCGCGACTGGTGGGTGCGCGACCTCCCGCCCGAGGCGCCGGCGACCGCGCAGACCCGGCCGGAGCCGGCGGCGTCGATCGCCGGCGTTCACTGAGGCGGCGCGGACGGGCGAGGCGGCCTTTGACCGCGGCGGCGGCTTTCGGGTATGGTCGCCCGGCACCTTGCCACCGATCATGACCGACGACATCAGCACCTTGCGGCGCATCCTGCGCGATACCCGGACCATCGCCGTGGTCGGCCTGTCGGCCGAGTGGCACCGGCCCAGCTACTTCGCGGCGAAGTACATGCAGCAGCACGGCTACCGCATCCTGCCGGTCAACCCGCGCTACGCCGAGGTGCTGGGCGAGCGCTGCTACGCGAGCCTCGGCGAGATCGACGTGCCGGTCGACATGGTCGACGTGTTCCGCCGCACCGACGACGTGCTGCCGATCGCCGAACAGGCCATCGCGATCGGCGCGCGCTGCCTGTGGCAGCAGATCGGCGTGGTGAACCGCGAGTCGGCCGAACTGGCCCGCGCCGCCGGGCTCGACACGGTGATGGACCGCTGCGTCAAGATCGAGCACGCACGCCTGTTCGGCGGGTTGCACTGGGCGGGCGTGAACACCCGCGTGATCTCGGCGAGACGACCGGTCTGAGCGCCATGGCCGATCATTCCTTCCGCCCCGAGACGCTGGCGATCCACGCCGGCCAGATCCCCGACGCCGCGACCGGCGCACGGGCGCTGCCGATCTACCAGACCACCAGCTTCGTGTTCGACAGCGCCGACCACGCTGCCAGCCTGTTCAACCTGCAGACCTTCGGCAACGTCTACTCGCGGCTGTCGAACCCGACCGTCGCGGCGCTGGAGGAGCGCGTCGCGGCGCTCGAGGGCGGCCGCGCCGGCCTGGCCTCGGCCAGCGGCATGGCGGCCGAGGCGATGGTGCTGATGTGCCTGCTGCAGCAGGGCGACCACGTCGTCGCGGCCGGCGCGCTCTACGGCGGCTCGGTCAGCCTGCTCGCGGTGAACCTGAAGAAGCTCGGCATCGAGACCAGCTTCGTCGATGCGAGCGCGCCCGACGCCTTCGCGGCAGCAATGCGACCCAACACCCGCGCCGTGTTTGCCGAAAGCCTGGGCAACCCGAGCCTGACGCTGCTCGACATCGCGGCCGTCGCCGAGGTCGCGCACGCGCACGGCGTGCCGCTGATCGTCGACAACACGGTGCCGTCGCCGTTCCTGTGCAATCCGATCCGCTTCGGTGCCGACATCGTCGTGCACTCGGCGACCAAGTACCTGGCCGGCCACGGCACGACCCTGGGCGGCGTGGTCGTCGAGAGCGGCAAGTTCCCCTGGGACAACGGCAAGTTCCCCGGCATGACCGAGCCGTCGGCGGGCTACCACGGCGTGCGCTTCTTCGAGACCTTCGGCGACTTCGCCTTCACGATGCGCGCGCGCATGGAAACGCTGCGCGTCTACGGCGCCGCGCTGTCGCCGATGAGCGCGTGGCAGATCCTGCAGGGCGTGGAGACGCTGCACCTGCGCATGGAACGGCATTGCCGCAACGCCCTTGCGGTAGCGCAATTCCTGCGCGCGCATCCGCGGGTAAGCTGGATCAACTATCCGGGCCTGCCGGACCACCCGCAGCATGCGCTGGTCGCCCGGCAGATGCGCATGGTCGACGGCGCGCCAGGGGCCTCGGGGCTGCTGGCGTTCGGCGTCAAGGGCGGCTTGCCGGCCGGCGTCAAATTCATCGAGGCAGCGCAGTTCATGAGCCATCTGGCGAACATCGGCGACACCCGCACCCTGATCATCCACCCGGCGTCCACCACCCACCGCCAGCTCGACGACGCGCAGCAGCGCGCTGCCGGCGTGCTGCCGGACATGGTGCGCCTGTCGGTCGGCATCGAGCACATCGACGACATCCTGTGGGACATCGACCAGGCACTCGCGGCCGCGAGTGCATAGCGACCAGGCGCTCGACGCCAGCGGAGACACACCATGACCAGCATCTACGACCAGGGCCTGCCGCGGACCGACGCGAACTTCGTCGCACTGTCGCCCGTCAGCTTCGTCGAGCGCAGCGCCGAGGTCTTCGGCGACCTGCCGGCGGTGATCCACGGCCGGCGACGCTACAGCTGGCGCGAGCTGCGCGATCGCTCGGCGCGCCTGGCCGCGGCGCTGCGCGCGCTCGGCGTCGGCCCCGGCGACACCGTCAGCGTGATGCTGCCGAACACGCCCGAGATGGTCGAGGCGCATTACGCGGTGCCGGCCCTGAATGCAGTGCTGAACACGCTGAACACGCGGCTCGACGCGCCGCTGCTGGCCTGGCAGATGAACCACTGCGAGGCCACGGTGCTGATCACCGACCGCGAGTTCGCGCCGACGATGGGCCCGGCGCTGCGCCTGCTGCGCGACGAGCACGGCCGCGCGCCGATCGTGATCGACGTCGCCGACAGCGAATTCGGCGGCGCCGGCGAACGCGTCGGCACGCACGAGTACGAAGCGCTGCTCGAGGCGCACGCCCCGCTGGCGCGGCTCGAGGGGCCGCGCGACGAGTGGGACGCGATCGCGGTGTCGTACACCTCCGGCACCACCGGCGATCCGAAGGGCGTGGTCACGCACCATCGCGGCGCCTACCTGAACGCGGTCAGCAACGCGGCGACCTGGACCATGCCGCACTTCCCCAGGTACCTGTGGACGCTGCCGATGTTCCACTGCAACGGCTGGTGCTTCCCGTGGACGGTCGCGCTGCTCGGCGGCACGCACGTGTGCCTGCGCAAGGTCGATGCACCGTCCATCCTCGCGGCGATGCGCGAGCACGGCGTCGACCACTACTGCGCGGCACCGATCGTGCACAACCTGCTGATCGCGGCGCCCGCGGCGATGCGCGAAGGCATCACGCAGCAGGTGCGCGGCATGGTCGCCGGGGCAGCGCCGCCGGCCTCGATGATCGAGGGCATGGCGAAGATCGGCTTCGACATCACGCACGTCTACGGCCTGACCGAGGTCTACGGCCCGGCCGCGGTGGCCGTCAAGCGCGAGCGCTGGGCCGGCGAGAGCCTGGCCGAACAGACCCGCCTGAACGGCCGGCAGGGCGTGCGCTACGGTCTGCAGGAAGGCATGACGGTGATGAACGCCGACACCCTGGCCGAGACCCCGGCCGACGGCGAGACGATGGGCGAGATCATGTTCCGCGGCAACATCGTGATGAAGGGCTACCTGAAGAACCCGGCCGCGACCGCGAAGGCCTTCGAGGGCGGCTGGTTCCACACCGGCGACCTCGCGGTGATGGAGCCCGACCGCTACGTCAAGATCAAGGACCGCAGCAAGGACATCATCATCTCCGGCGGCGAGAACATCAGCTCGCTCGAGGTCGAGGACGCGCTCTATCGCCATGCCGACGTGCTCTCGTGTGCGGTGGTCGCGAAGCCCGACGACAAATGGGGCGAGACGCCGGTGGCGTTCGTCGAGTTGCGGGCGGACGCGACGGCCAGTGCCGCGGACCTGGTGGCGCACTGCAAGAGCCTGCTGGCCGGCTACAAGGTGCCGCGCGAGGTGCGTTTCGAGGAGATCCCGAAGACCTCGACCGGCAAGATCCAGAAGTTCGCGCTGCGCGAGCGCGCGCAAGGCAAGGGGGGCAAGTCATGAGCCAGGAACCATTCGTCATCACCAGCCGCGATGCGCGCGGCGTCGTCACGCTGACGATGAACCGGCCGGCGGCGTTCAACGCGCTGTCGGAAGGCATGCTGAGCGCGCTGCAGGCCGAACTCGACGCGATCGACGCCGATGCCGGCGCGCGCGTCGTCGTGCTCGCCGGGGCGGGCAAGGCGTTCTGCGCCGGCCACGATCTGAAGGAGATGCGCGCCGAGCCGTCGCTCGCCTACTACGAGGCGCTGTTCGCGCAGTGCACGCGCGTGATGCTGCGGGTGCAGAGCCTGAGCGTGCCGGTGATCGCGCGCGTGCACGGCATCGCCACCGCGGCGGGCTGCCAACTCGTCGCGACCTGCGACCTGGCGGTGGCGGCGCGCGGCGTGAAGTTCGCGGTCAGCGGCGTGAACCTCGGGTTGTTCTGCTCGACGCCGAGCGTGGCGCTGGCGCGCAACGTGCCGCGCAAGCTGGCGATGGAGATGCTGCTGACCGGCGACTTCATCGACGCCGACGAGGCGCGCGCGCGCGGCCTCGTGAACCGCGTCGCCGAGCCCGAGGCGCTCGACGCCGAGATCGAGCGTCTCGTGGCGCGCATCGTCGCGAAGCCGCGCGTCGCGATCGCGATCGGCAAGTCGCAGTTCTACCGCCAGGTCGAGGCCGGCGTGGTGCAGGCCTACGCGGTCGCCGGCGATGCGATGGCCTGCAACATGATGGAGCCGAGCGCGCTCGAAGGGGTGCAGGCCTTCATCGAGAAGCGCCCGCCGCAGTGGGCGCCGCCAGCGACAGGCTGACTCGGCGTCCAGCCCGAGGAAGGCTGCCTACATGCCGCTGTAGTTCGGCCCGCCGCCGCCTTCGGGCGCGACCCAGACGATGTTCTGCGTCGGGTCCTTGATGTCGCAGGTCTTGCAGTGCACGCAGTTCTGC
>JAYSLR010000701.1:0-4132 GCA_043725365.1 Rhizobacter sp.
CTTCGCGCTGCCCGCGGCGCTGTGCGGCGTCGGCGTCCTCGCGATGAGCCTGACGGGCTTCGTCGGCGCGCTGCTGGGCGAAGGGCTGCGCAGCCCGCCGCTCGCGTTCTGCACGCTGATCGTCTGCGTCGTCGGCTCGATCACGCGCGGCCGGTACGGCCCGGCGCTCGGCGTGTTCGCGGCGCTCGAGATGGCGCTGCTCGCGTGGCTCGAGTCCCGCGGCCTGATCCACGGCCGGGCGGCGACCACGCCGCTGGGCATGGTGCTGGCGTACCAGTGGCTGATCCTGCTGTGCGGCACGGTCGGCGGCACGTTGATCTCGCGCGTGCTCCACTTCTACCTGCATGCGGCCGCCGAACGCGAGCAGCGGTTTCGCGGCCTGCTGCGCATCGCCGCCGACTGGTACTGGGAGCAGGATCGCGAGTTCCGTTTCACCACCGTCGCCGCCACCGACGCCGCCGACGGCGAGCGCAGCGAGCGCGGCGGCGTGCTGCCCTGGGAGCCGACCCGCATGGGCCTGAGCGACGAGGAACTCGACGCGCACCATGCCGACCTGGAGGCGCACCGCCCGTTCAACGCGCTGCTGGCGCGCGGCCGCGACGGCAGCGGCCGCTGGCGCACCATCAGCGTCAGCGGCGCGCCCAAGTTCGACGCAAGCGGCGCGTTCCGCGGCTACTGGGGCGTGGCGCGCGACGTGACCGACGAGGTGCTCGCGCAGCGCGCGGTCGCCGCCAGCGAGACGCGCTACCGCGAGCTGTTCGCGCGCTCGCCGTCGCCGCTGTTCCTGCACCGCCGCGGCCTGGTCTTCGACGCCAACGAGGCGGCAGCGCGGCTGTTCGGTTTCGCGAACGCGGCGGCGATGAACGGGCTGGGCATCGTCACGCTGTTCCCCGCCGGCGCGACACGCGAGCGCGTCGTCGAGCGCCTGGCCCAGCTCGAGCGGATGGCGCTCGGCGAGGGGCTGCCGGTGGCCGACTTCCAGCTGCGCGCGCGCGACGGCCGGCCGCTGAGCGTGCAGGCCACCGCGGTGCGCGTGGACACCGTCACCGGCACCGCGAACCTGTCGATCTTCTTCGACATCACCGCCCGCAAGGCGGTCGAGGGTGCGCTGCGACGCTCCGAAGCGATGCTCTCGCACCTGTTCGCGACCAGCCCCGACTGCATCGCGCTGACCGAGATGGCGACCGGCCGCTATGCGATGGTCAATGCGGCGTTCACCCGCCTGACCGGCTACACGGCCGACGAGGTGATCGGGCGCACGGCGCTCGACCTGGGCCTGTGGCACGACCCCGCGGTGCGCGGGCAACTGCTCGAGCGGCTCGAACGCGACGGCAAGGTCACCGACCTGCCGGTCGAGTTCGTCAGGCGCTCCGGCGCGCGCGTGTCGACGCTGGTGTCGGCGGGCCGCTTCGTGATGGACCAGCGCGACTACCTGGTGCTGAACACCCGCGACGTGACCGACGCCGAACGCACGCGGCTGCAGCACACCGCGATCCTGGAGCGCGCGTCGATCGGCATCGCGTTCACGCGGGGCGGGCGCTTCGTGCAGGCGAACCCGTTCTTCGAGCGCATGTTCGGCTGGGGTCCGGGGGAAATGGTCGGCCAGCCCGGCGCCGTGGTGTGGCCCAGCGAGGCCGACCACCGCGAGATCGGCGCCCTCGCGACGCCCTTGCTCTCGACCGGCCAGCCGTTCGAGACCGAACGCCGCCTGCGGCGCCGCGACGACAGCCTGTTCTGGTGCCGGCTGCTGGCGCAGGCGGTCGACCGGCTCGACCCGACGCACGGCGGCACGATCTGGATCGCCGAAGACGTGACCGAGCGTCGCCGCCTCGACGAAGCGCTGGCCTCTGCGCGCGACGCCGCCGAGGCCGCGAGCCGCGCGAAGAGCGCGTTCCTCGCCAACACCAGCCACGAGATCCGAACGCCGCTCAACGGGCTGCTCGGTCTGGCGCATCTGGCGATGCAGCAGGACCTGCCGGCGGAGCGCCGCCAGCAGTACCTGGCACAGATCGTCGACAGTGCGCAGGCGCTCGCCGGCATCATGTCGGACATCCTCGACGTCTCGAAGATCGAGGCCGGCAAGCTGGCACTCGACGACATCGCGTTCGACCTGCGCGACGCGCTGCGCTCCGTGCACCACGCCTACGATTCGCTGGCCCAGGTGAAGGGCCTGGCGCTGAGGCTGACGATCGACGAGCGGCTGCCCACCACGGTGCGCGGCGACCCGGTGCGCGTGCGCCAGATCCTGTCGAACTTCATCACCAACGCGCTCAAGTTCACCGAGCGCGGCCAGGTGCGCATCGAGGCCACGCGCAGTGACGCTGGCGGCGTGCGGCTGGCGGTGTCCGACACCGGGCCGGGCGTCGCAGCGGCGACGCAGGCGCAGCTGTTCACGCCGTTCTCGCAGGGCGACTCGTCGACGACGCGGCGCTTCGGCGGCACGGGCCTCGGCCTGTCGATCTGCCGCGAGCTCGCGCAGATGATGGGCGGCAGCGTCGGCGTCGACAGCACGCCGGGCTACGGCAGCACCTTCTGGGCCGAGCTGCCGTTGCCGAGCAGCGCACCCGCGCCACGCGCGGCGAGCAGCGAGGCCGGCGATCTGGCGCGGCTGGCCGGCATGCGCGTGCTGATGGCCGAGGACAACCCGGTCAACATGATGATCGCCGTGGCCATGCTGGAGCACTGGGGCGTGCGCGTCGAGCAGGCCAGCGACGGGCGCGCCGCGGTCGACGCGGTGCACGCCGCGGCGCGCGACGGCCACCCGTTCGACGTGGTCGTGATGGACGTGCAGATGCCGGTCATGGGCGGCCACGATGCCGCGCGCGAGCTGCGCCGCCACTACGGAGCCGACGAGCTGCCGATCGTCGCGCTGACCGCGGCGGCGCTGGTCTCGGAGCGCGACGAGGCGCTCGCCGCCGGCATGGACGACTTCCTGACCAAGCCGATCGACGCCGCCAAACTGCGCCACACGCTCGCCGGGCTGCTGCGCCACCGCGCGTGAACGACCGCCGCGGCTACTCGCGGTAGTAGACGATCTGGTGGCTGCTCGCGAGCAGCTCGCGGGCGTCGCTCCAGACCTCGGCGCTCTGGTCGAAGTAGCCGTTGCGGAAGTTCAGCGCACGCGCCGTGCCGAGCACCGGCCGCTCGCCCTGCGCGCGCAGCATCGCCGCATCGGCATGGAAGTAGGTCGTCAGCGAGACCGTGCCGATCGGCGCGACCTGGCGCCGGCGCACGAAGATGCGCGGGAAGAAGCTGTCGCACAGCGCCGCCAGTGCGACGAAGTCGAGCGCGCGCGGCGGCTCGTCGCGCACCCACACCTGCGTCACCGAATCCGCCTGGGGCTGCGCGTCGAACACCTCCGGCATCGCGCCGCGCACGAAACGCATGTCGTAGCGCTGGGTCCAGGCCGGCCGCCCGATCAGCGGCGCGCGCGTCAGCGTGTCGGGCGCCGGCAGGTCGGCGGGCGGCGCGGCCTCGGGCATCGACCAGGTCTCGCGCCGCAGCGCGAACACCGCGGTGGCGCTGGCCGCGACCTCGCCGCCCTGCGTCAGCTCGATCGCCCAGTGCTGGGTCGAGCGGTTGGTGCGCAGCGCGCGCGCCTCGACCAGGAACTCGCCGTCGGCCAGGCCGGCCGCGAAGTTGACGGTCAGCGCGACCGGCTCGCCGAGCCGCGCGCGGTGCTGCATCACCGCCTGCAGCAGGCAGGCCGCGGTCGTGCCGCCGAACGGGCCGACCATGTTCGCGTAGGCCGGGCTGGTGTGGCCGCGCAAGCGCCCGTCGGGCAGCAGTTCGAGCAGCGTCGCGTGGTCGAAAGGGTGCATCGGGTCCGATGGTACGGACACGCTCGCGCGCTCAGGCCAGCAGCGGCAAAGACCGCACGCGCTTCCCGGTCAGCACGAACATCGCGTTCGCGACCGCGGGCGCGATCGGCGGCGTGCCGGGCTCGCCGACCCCGCCGGGCGCGCGCGTGCTCGGCACCAGGTGGGTTTCGATCGTCGGCGCGTCGGCCATCTTCACGACCGGGTAGTCGGGGAAGTTGCTCTGCCGCACCACGCTGCCCTCGATGTCGATGCGCCCGTACAGCGCCGCGCTCAGGCCGAAGATCACCGCGCCCTCCATCTGCTGCGCGACG
>JAYSLR010000702.1:0-8680 GCA_043725365.1 Rhizobacter sp.
AATGGCGGGCATGGATCGCCTCAAACAGATCGAGTCCTTTGCCTCGACCGCCACCAAGGGCAGCCTCACCGCCGCTGCCCACGCCGAGGGCGTGGCGCCCGCGGTGATCGGCCGGCGCATCGACGCGCTCGAGGAGCGGTTGGGCGTGAAGCTGCTGGTGCGCACCACGCGGCGCATCAGCCTGACACACGAAGGCAGCGCCTTTCTGGAAGATGCGCAGCGCGTGCTGGCTGACCTGGCCAACGCCGAGGCCAGCGTCAGCGCCGGCGGGGTGAAGGCCAGCGGGCACCTGCGCATTGCCGCGCCGGCCGGCTTTGGGCGCCGCCATGTCGCACCGCTCGTGCCCCGGTTCGCGCTCCAGCACGGCGAGGTGTCGGTCTCGCTCAATCTCAGCGACCGCGTGGTCGACATCGTCAACGAGGGCTTCGACTGCGCGGTGCGCGTGGGCGACCTGCCCGATTCCAGTCTGGTGAGCCTGCGCCTGGCCGACAACCGACGACTGTGCGTGGCCGCGCCCGGCTATCTGCAGCACGCCGGCACGCCGCGGCACCCGAGCGAACTGGCGCGCCACCAGTGCCTCACGCTCAGCTCCAACGCCAGCCAGGCGCACGGCTGGGCGTTCACGATCGACGGCGAGATGGCGCACCTGCGACCGAGCGGACGCTATTACTCCGGCCTGGCGAGGTTCGCCTGCACGGTCGCGCGCGGCGGTGCGTCGCCGGGCGCGAGCCAGTCTTCCCAGACCTCGTTCATGGCCGGAAAGTCGGCCAGGTCCTTGATGAAGATCTGGCACATCAGGATGTGCGCCCGGTCGGTGCCGGCCTCGATCAGCAGCTTGTCGATCGCCGCCAGCACCTGCACGGTCTGGCCGCGGATGTCCTGCGAGGCGTCGCCCGCCACCTGGCCGGCGAGGTAGACGGTGCCGTTGTAGATCGTCATCTCCGACAGGCGGTCGCCGACATGGAATCGACGCAGTCCCTGGGTCATGGTTTCGCTCCGTGCTTGTGTGAATGTTTGGTCGAATGTCTCGGCGCGCGCACCACGGCGCCCGCGGCCTTGTGCCCGAGCCGGCTCTCGGTGCCCTGCAGCAGCTTCTGGATGTTCGCGCGGTGCCGCCAGACGAGCAGCCCGCCCATCGCCATCACCGCCACGGCGACCGGGCCACCGCCCCAGATCAGCAGCTGGTAGAACGGCGCGAACAGCGCGGCGACGATCGCCGCCAGCGACGAGTAGCGCGTGAAAGCCGCGATGATGATCCAGGTCGCCAGCGTCGCCAGCCCGAGCCACGGGTTCAGCCCGAGCAGCACGCCGGCCGCGGTGGCCACGCCCTTGCCGCCCTTGAAATGGAAGAACACCGGCCACAGGTGGCCGAGGAACGCGGCCAGCCCGACCATCGCGAGCGTGCCGTCGTCCAGGCCGTACGGCATGCCGAACTCCTTCACCAGCACGACCGGCACGTAGCCTTTCAGCGCATCGAGCAGCAGCGTCAGCGCGGCCGCGGCCTTGTTGCCCGAGCGCAGCACGTTGGTCGCGCCCGGGTTGCCCGAGCCATAGCTGCGCGGGTCGTTCAGCCCCATCGCGCGGCTGACGATCACCGCGAACGACAGCGAGCCGATCAGATAGGCGGCGATGGCGGCGAGCGCGGGATAGAGGCTCTGCATGGGTGGTGGGTGGGAGTCCGGGGCGGGGCTATTTTGCGCCCGGCGCCCAGGCACGTCAGATCGCGCAGTTCACCGGCTTCGCGGCCAGCCGCTCGATCAGCACGCCGGGCGCGATGCCCACCAGGTAGCCGCGCCGCCCGCCGTTGATGCAGATGCGCGGCAGCGCCAGCACGCTCGCCTCGACGTAGACCGGCATCGCCTTGCGCGTGCCGAACGGCGAGGTGCCGCCGACGAGGTAGCCGCTGTGGCGCTGCGCGACCTCGGGCTTGCACGGCTCGACCGACTTCGCGCCGATGCCGCGCGCCAGGTTCTTGGTGCTGACCTGCTTGTCGCCGTGCATCAGCACGATCAGCGGCTGCGCGCGCTCGTCCTGCATCACCAGCGTCTTGACGACCTCGTGCTCGGGCACGCCGAGCTGGCGCGCCGACTCGGCGGTGCCGCCGTGCTCGACGTAGTCGTAGACGTGCTCGGTGAACGCGATGCCCTGCGCGCGCAGGAATTGCGTCGCCGGGGTTTCGCTGACGTGGGCGCCCTTCTTGGCCATCGATGCGAGCCTACTGGGCCGGATCCCGGATCACCCAGCGGATCGCATCGATCTGCGCCAGCAGCTCGGGCTGCAGTGTCGTGCCCCAGGCCGCGAGGTTCTCGTCGAGCTGGGCCACCGTGTTGGCGCCGATGATCGTGCTGGCGACGCGCCAGTTCGTGTAGCAAAAGGCCAGCGCCATGCGCGTGGGCGTCAGGCCGTGCTCGCGCGCCAGCGCGTTGTAGCGGCGCGCCGCGTCGAGCGCCTCGGGCCGGCCCCAGCGCTGCTTGCGGAAAGCCTGGAAACGCGTCAGGCGGTCGTTCGCGCCGGCGCCGGTGAGGCCGTGCTGGTCGTACTTGCCGGTCAGCAGCCCGAATGCCAGCGGCGAGTAGCCGAGCAGCGACACGCCGAGCCGGTGCATCGCCTCGTCCAGGCCGTTGTCGACGACGCGGTTCACCAGCGTGTACGGGTTCTGCACCGTCGCCACGCGCGGCAGGCCGTGGGCGTCGGCCAGGCGCACGAACTCGCCCAGGCCCCAGGGCGTCTCGTTGCTCAGCCCGATGTAGCGGACCTTGCCCGCCTGCACCAGCCCGGCCAGCGCGCCGAGCTGGTCGTGGATCGAGCTGTACTCGCGGTCGGCGCTCGGGTCGAAGTAGATCGGCCCGAACATCGGCACATTGCGGTTCGGCCAGTGGATCTGGTACAGGTCGATCACGTCGGTGTGCAGCCGTGCCAGGCTCGCGTCGCAGGCCTCGCGGATCTCGTGCGGCGTCAGGTTCGTGCTGCCGCCGCGGATCCAGTCGGCGTGGCGGGCCGGGCCGGCGACCTTGGTCGCGAGCACGACCTTGTCGCGTGCGCCGGGCCGCGTTGCGAACCAGCGGCCGACGATGCGCTCGCTCGCGCCGTAGGTCTCGCGCCGCACCGGCACCGCGTACATCTCGGCGGTGTCGATGAAGTTCACGCCGCGCTCGAGCGCCCGGTCGAGGATCGCGTGCGCGGTGGGCTCGTCGACCTGCTCGCCGAAGGTCATCGTGCCCAGGCAGATCGGCGGCACGCGCAGTTCGCTGCGGCCCAGCGTGACGAGCGGGAACGGGTCCATGGTCGCCGAGTTTATCCGCCCGCGCGCGGCGCGCCGCCCGCAAAAGGCTGGCAAAGTGCGGCCGGATGTGGTTCTCCGCCCCGCTCTCGCCGCTGCCGATGCTCGCCGGCCTGGGGATCGTCTTCGGCGCCGGCATCGTGCGTGGCTTCGCGGGTTTCGGTTTCTCGGCCCTGAGCGTGGCCGGGCTGGCGCTGCTGGTGTCGCCGGCACGCGTGGTGCCGGCGATCTTCGCGCTCGAGGTGCTGGCCAGCATCAGCCTGCTGCGCGGCGCGGCGCGCGACATCGACTGGCACTGGCTCAGCTGGCTCGTCGTCGGCAACCTGCTGTGCCTGCCGCTGGGCATCGTGCTGCTCGCCTGGCTGCCCGAGACGATGCTGCGGCTGCTGATCGGCGCGCTGCTGCTGCTCGCCGCCGCCGCGCTGCGCAGCGGCTTCAGTCTGGCGTTGATGCCGAGCGCCGGCGTGCGCCTGGGCGTGGGCATGGCCTCGGGCGTCGTCAACGGCGTCGCGGCCATCGGCGGGATCGTGATCGCGGTGATGCTCAGCACCTCGCAGATCGCCCCCGCGGTGATGCGCGCGACGCTGATCGCGCTGTTCCTGTTCACGGACCTGTACGCGCTCGCGTGCTCTGCACTGGTGCCGGCCGGTGCGGCCGCTCCCACACCACTGCTGGGCATCGACACGGTGCGCTGGGCGGTCTGGCTCATGCCGGCGATGCTGGCGGGCATCTGGATCGGCCAGCGCTCGTTCGCGGGCGTGTCGCCGGCGCAGTTCCGGCGCCACGTGCTGAACCTGCTGATGCTGATCGCCGCGATCAGCGTGCTGCGCGCACTGACCGAACTGCTGGGCCGCTGACGCCGCGCCGGTTAGCATGGCCCAAACGCCGCTGCCATGGAACGCCCGACCGAACCGCCCCCGCCCGCCGCGTCAACGGCCTGGACGGCCGAGATCTGGTGGCGCATGCGCCGCCACTTCCTGCTCAAGCTCGTCGGCACGACCGCGTTCACCTGGCTGTTCTTCGTCGGCTACTTCTATCTGCTGCGCGCGCCGGCCTATCCGGTCGCGGTGATGCCGCTGACCGCGCTCGACCGGCTGATCCCGTTCCAGCCGCACATGCTGTTCGCCTACCTCACGCTGTGGTTCTACGTCGGCATCGCACCGGGGCTGCAGCTCACCTTGCGCGAGTTGCTGACCTACGGCGCGTGGATCGCGGCGCTGTGCATGACCGGCCTGGGCCTGTTCTACGCCTGGCCGACCGCGGTGCCGCCGCTGCGGGTCGATGTCTCGGGCATCGCCGGCTTCCAGATGCTGAAGGGCGTCGACGCCGCCGGCAACGCCTGCCCGTCGATGCACGTCGCGGTGGCGATCTTCACCGCGGTCTGGATCGGGCACGTGCTGCGCCGGGCGCGCGCGCCGCTGTGGCTGCAGGCGATCAACGCCGGCTGGTTCGTGCTGATCGCGTGGTCGACACTGGCGATCAAGCAGCACGTGGTGCTCGACGTCGTGGCCGGCGCGCTGCTGGGCGTCGTCTTCGTGCTGCCCTCCCTGCACTGGCGACCCGCGGCACCGACCAGCGCAGAGCCGGCATGGCGAGCGGATATCATCGAGCGCATGTCAACGGACATCGCACCATGAGCTCGCTGAAAGACCTGCAGGACCTGATCCACGAGAAGTTCGGCATCGCGGCCACCGAGCTCGATCCGAACGAATCCCTGCGCGGCAAGGGTGTCGATTCGCTCGCGCTGGTCGAGTTCCTGTTTGCGGTCGAGGACCGCTTCGGCATCCTGATCGGCGACGACGACGGCGACATCGACACGCTGGCCGAACTCGCCGCCGTCGTCGACAAGGCGCGCGCGAAGCTGGTGGCGTGAACGCCGGCGTCGCCGTCACCGGCCTCGGCGCGGTTGCGCCGCACGGCGACGATCTCGGCGCCCTGTTCGCGGCGCTGATGCGCGGCGAATCGGCGATCCGCCCGGTCCTGCCCGAGCTGGCCCGACCGGCGATTGCCGCAACCGTCGCATTCGACGCGTCGCGCTGGTTCACCAAGCTGCAGCTGTCCGGCGTCGACCGCGTCAGCCAGCTCGCGGTCGCGGCCGCCGACCTGGCGATGCGCGATGCCGGCATCGATCCCGAGGCCCGGGGCCAGTTCGACCCCGAGCGCATCGGCGTGTACGCCGGCTGCGGCATGGGCGGCGCCTCGGCCCTCGAGGCGGCCTACCGCATCGGTGCGCGCGTGCCGCCGCTGACGATCCCGGCCTTCATGCCGAACGCGGCCGCGGCGCAGGTCGCGATGCGCCAGCATGCGCAGGGCCCGGTGCTGACCTACTCGGTCGCGTGCGCGTCGTCGTCGGCGGCGATCGCCGAGGCGGCGGCGGCGGTGCAGCGCGGCGACATCGACCTGGCGATCGCCGGCGGCAGCGAAGCGCTGGTCGTGCCCGGCGTCGTGCTGGCCTGGCAGGCGATGCAGACGCTGGCGGCGTTCGAACCCGACACGGCGGCGAGTGCGGTGCGGCCGTTCGCCGCCGACCGCAGCGGCTTCGCGCTCGGCGAAGGCGCCGCGTTCGTCGTGCTCGAATCGGCCGAGCGCGCGCGCCGGCGCGGCGCGCGCATCCACGCGCTGCTGTCCGGATGGGGCCTGAGCTGCGACGCGACCCACCTGACCAAGCCCGACGCGCCGGGCCAGGCGCGCGCGCTGCGCGCGGCGTTGCGCCGCGCCGACCTGGCGCCGCGCGATGTCGGCTACTGCAACGCCCACGGCACCGCGACGCGCGTCGGCGACGTCGTCGAACGCGACGCGCTGGCGCTGGTCTGGGGCGATGCGCTCGACGAGCTGCGCGTCAGCTCGACCAAGGCCCTGCATGGTCACCTGCTGGGCGCCGCCGGCGCGCTCGAGGCGGTGATCACCGTGCTCGCGCTCGAGCAGGCCGCGCTGCCCCCGAACGCGCACTGCGCCGAGGTCGACCCGGCTTGCCGGATGAACCTGGTGCTGCAGGCGGGGACGAGCGCCCCCGGGCTGGTCGCCGCGATCAGCAATTCGTTCGCGTTCGGCGGCACGAACTCGGTGCTGCTGTTCACCCGCGCCTGAACGCGAGACACGCACGGTCGCCGCAACGGCGCGGTTTATGCTTCGATGACCGTACGCGCTCGCGCCGAGCGCGGACCTGACGAAAGAACCCCCGATGACGACCGCTATTCCCGCCACCCTGATCCCCGGCGACGGCATCGGCCCCGAGATCGTCGATGCGACGCTGGCCGCGCTCGACGCCTTGCATGCGCCGTTCGAGTGGGACCGCCAGATCGCCGGCCTCGGCGGCGTGCGCTCGGCCGGCGACCCGCTGCCGGCCGCGACGCTGGCAAGCATCCGGCGCACGCGGCTGGCACTGAAGGGGCCGCTGGAGACGCCGTCGGGCGGCGGCTACCGCTCGTCCAACGTGCGGCTGCGCGAGGAGTTCCAGCTCTACGCCAACCTGCGCCCGGCGCGCACCATCATCCCCGGCGGGCGCTTCGACCACATCGATCTCGTCGTGGTGCGCGAGAACCTCGAGGGCCTGTACATCGGCCACGAGCACTACATCCCGATCGACGGCGACCCGCACGCGGTCGCGATGGCCACCGGCATCAACACCCGCGCCGGCAGCCGCCGCCTGCTGGAGTACGCGTTCGAGACCGCGATCGCCACCGGCCGCAAGAAGGTCACGATCGTGCACAAGGCCAACATCATGAAGGCGCTGACCGGCATCTTCCTGGAGACCGGCATCGACCTGTACGAGAAGAAGTACAAGGGCCGCTTCGTGCTCGACACCGTGATCATCGATGCCTGCGCGATGAAGCTGGTGCTCGACCCCTGGCAGTTCGACATGCTGGTCACGACCAACCTGTTCGGCGACATCCTGTCGGACCTGGTCGCCGGCCTGGTCGGCGGCCTCGGCATGGCGCCGGGCGCGAACATCGGCACCGATGCGGCGATCTTCGAGGCGGTGCACGGCTCGGCGCCCGACATCGCCGGCAAGGGCCTCGCGAACCCGACCGCGCTGCTGCTCGCCGCCGCGTTGATGCTCGACCATGTGGCACGGCCCGAACTGGCGACGCGGCTGCGCAGCGCGATCGACGCCACGCTCAACATCGACAAGGTCCGCACCGGCGACCTCGGTGGCAGCGCCAGCACCGCCGCGTTCACGCAGGCGCTGGTCGCGCGCATCGCCAACGGCTGACGCGCCGACGTGCCGCGCTCAGGTCAGCACGACCGCGTTCAGCTGGCGGGCGATGTCCAGCATCTTCGCCGTCATGTCGACGACGACTCCGCGCACCGGTGCCGGGCCGACGAGAAAGGTCTCGCGCCCGCGCTGCGCGATGATGCGGTGCCCGTCGGCGCCCATCGAGCGCGCATAGATCACGGTCTCGCAGGTGTCCGAGATCAGGACCTTGTTGCCGGTCGTCGACTCGGCCTCGTAGTAGTTGCTGCCGCGCGGCGCCTCGCTCAGTATCCACATGCTTCGTTTCCTCGATTCGCCCGGGGGCGCTGGCACCTAATGTGCACCAGATGAATGACCTTCAGACCCTGACGGACGGCGCGCCGGGCGCGACGCTGCTGCTCGGCGCGATGCTCGCGGCCAGCCTGATCGGGCTGTTCAAGGCGCCGGCGCTGATCGAGCGCCACCTGTTCCGCCCGTACTGGCTGCTGCCGCGGCGCCAGTACGTCACGCTGGTCACGAGCGGATTCCTGCATGCCGACCTGGCCCACCTGCTGTTCAACGCGTTCACGTTCTGGGCCTTCGGCTTCGGGCTGGAGCGCACGATCGGCACGCCGGCCTTCCTGGCGCTGTACTTCGTCGGGCTGTTCGTCAGCGATGCCGGCACCTGGCTGCAGCATCGCCGCGATCCGGACTACCGCAGCCTGGGCGCGTCGGGCGCGATCCTCGCGGTGCTGTTCGCGTCCATCGTCTACCACCCCTCGAGCTCGATCTTCATCCTGCCGATCCCGGTGCCGATCCCGGCGCCGCTGTTCGCGCTCGGCTACCTCGCCTACACCTGGTACGCGGCGCGCCAGGCGCGCGGCCGCGTCAACCACGACGCGCACCTGGCCGGCGCGCTCGCCGGCATCGCGTTCGTCGCGCTGACCGACTGGCCGACACTGGCGCGGGCGCTGCACGCCTTCATCGGCTAGCGATCGCAGGCCCGTGGTCCGGCGCGGGCTCAGAGCAGCGCGCGCATCCGCGCCGCCGCCCCCTGCAGCGCCGCGAGGTTCGCGACCGCCGCGTCGAGCGACATGCGCGCCACCGGCGCATGCACCGCGATCGCGGCGCGGCTCACGCCGTCGCTGCCCCGCACCGGTACCGCCACCGCGATCAGCCCGGCGATGAACTCCTCGCGGTCGCACGCGTAGCCCTGCTCGGCGATG
>JAYSLR010000703.1:0-1688 GCA_043725365.1 Rhizobacter sp.
CCGATGACGACATTGACGACCCCGCCACGCCCGCCCGACAGGCCGATGCCGCCGAGCACGACGACCAGGATCACGTCATAAATCATGGTCGAGTTGTAAATGCGCGTGGGCATGCTGTTGACTGATGCGGCCATCACGAAGCCTGCCAGGGCGCCGATCAGCGCGGCCAGCGTGTACTGCAGCACGATCACCGGGCGGGTCGGGATGCCGGTGGTGCGCGCACCGAATGGGTTGTCGCCGATCGCGTAGACGTAGGTGCCCAAACGCGTGCGGCGCAAGAACAGCGATACGCCGACGGCCACCAGAGCGAACATGACCACCGGCATCGGCACGCCGAGCAGCGTGCTGCGGCCGACGAATGCCAGCGCGTCAAGTTGCGGGCTCCAGGACACCACGTCGAGCCGAAAGAACGCGACCTGACCGAGGCCGGCGAGAAACAGGCCCGAGGCCAGCGTGGTGAACAGCGACGGCACTTCCGCGTAGGCGATCAACCAGCCGTTGACCAGCCCGAACACCAGTGCGAGCGCCACGGCCGCCAGGATGGCCACCGGCACCGAGTGCCCGTCCTGCACCATTTGCAGGATCAGGCCGGCGGGTACCGCCAGCACCGCCACCATCGAGATGTCGATGCCGCGCCCGATCACGATGATGGCCATCGCCAGCCCGAGGATGCCCAGGATCGCCACGTTCTGCAGCAGGCCGAGCAGGTTGCTTGCAGCAAAGAAGCCCGGCAGGAAAAGCGCGAAGCCGATGAACAGCAGCACGAAGATCGTGAAGACGATCATCTGTTGCGAGATGCGTTGGTGTGTCATGCGGGGCTCCGGGGATGGGCGTTCAGCGACCGGTGAACCGGGTTAGGCGCTTGGCAAGAAAGGCGTCGAGTGCGTCGTTGAAATCCTGCGTCGCGGCGCAGCGTAAAAAGGCCGCCGCTTCGGCGTCGAGCTGTTCGCGCAGGCTGGCCTGCTGCGAGCCGCGCAACAGCTGTTTCATTTCGCCCAGCGCGCGCGTCGGCCCGCTGGCCAGGCGCTGCGCCAGGCGATCGGTCTGCGCTTCGAGTTCGGCCACCGGCACGACGCGATTCACAAGCCCGAGCCGCAGTGCCTCGGTGGCGTCCAGCGTTTCGCCGAGCAGCGCGATCTCGAGCGCCTTGCGCAGGCCCACCACCCGCGGCAAAGACCATGACGACGAGCCATCGCAACTCGCACCGACGTTGACATAGGCGAGGTTGAAGCGTGTGCCTTCGGCCGCGATCGCCAGATCGCAGGCCAGCAGCAGGCTCACCCCGGCACCCGCCACGACGCCGTGCACGCTGGCGAGCACCGGTGCACGCAGGGCGTTCAGGTGCACGATGGCCTCATGCAGGGCCTCAATCAGTTCACGCGCAACCCGCACAGGATCGGCCTGCATCTGCGCCAGGTCACCGCCGGCGCAGAACCCCCGACCGACACCGTTGAGCACCACCGCGCGCACGTCCGGGTCGGTCGCCAGCGCGCCGGCGGCAGCGGCGAGGGCGCGGGCCAGGGGCACGTCCAGCGCGTTCAACGCGTCGGGCCGGTTCAGCCGCAGATGCACCAGCGCGCCATCGCGATGCACCACCAGCGGCGAGCCGGCCGATTCGGACGCGGCCATTATGTGATCGCCCCCCGGGGCAACGAACCCGCGAGCTGCTCGCGCAGCATGCGCTTGAG
>JAYSLR010000704.1:0-5404 GCA_043725365.1 Rhizobacter sp.
CAACTGCCCCGCGCAGCGAGCAGCGCAGGGCACCCCCGACGCAGTCGGGGGCGCGGCTTCAGCCCTCGCCGGCCTGGCCGCTCCCGCCTTTGCCGCTGCAACGATCGAACGCCGACTCGCGGCCCAGACAGCGAATGACAGAGAAGGGCCGACACCGGACAACGATCGTCGGGACGTTTCTGCCACGACAGACCGGGCGACTCCCGTTGGAGTCGCTGACGTGACCGCTCCGGCCGCGGTGCGCAAGCCCGGCGTGCGCGCGCTCGCGGCGCAGGCCACGCGCGACAGCATCCTGCGCGCCGCGACCAAGGTGTTCGCGAAGCACGGCTTCGCCGGCGGCCGCGTCGAGCAGATCTCGAAGGCGGCCAAGTCCTACGACCGGATGATCTACTACTACTTCGGCAGCAAGGAAGGCCTCTTCATTGCCGTGCTGGAGGAGATGTACCGCCGCTTCAACGAGGCCGAATCGAAGCTTGCGCTCGATGCGGTGGCGCCGGTCGAGGCGCTGTGCGCGGTGATCCGCTTCATGTGGGCCTACTACCAGCGCAACCCCGAGTTCATCACGCTGCTCAACACCGAGAACCTGCACCGCGGCAAGCACATCTCGAAGTCGCTGCGGGCGCGCGAATATTCGTCGCCGGCCGTCAGCGTGCTCGCCGGGGTGCTGGCGCGCGGTGCGCAGCAGAAACTGTTCCGCGCCGACATCGCGGCGCGCGACGTCTATCTGATGATCGCCTCGATGGGGTACTTCTACGTGTCGAACCGCTTCACGCTGTCGGCCTTTCTCGGCGAGCCGCTGGACACCGCCGACGCGCTCGCGCACTGGGAGGCTTTCCTGGTCGACGCGGTGCTGCGCACCGTGCGCCCCGCGTAGCGCGAACCCGGCGCCGGACCGGATCGACCCCCGGCGCCCGACAGCCGGGCAGGCACGCTTCATGCTGCGTACTCGCTGGTATACCAATGAGTGCACCATTACATCGCATGGACGAGACTTCGCTCCTCACGCTGCCGGACTGGCGCCGCGCCTACCGCGACGGCGCATCGCCGCGGGCGCTGCTCGGCGCGCTGCTCGAGCGCCTGCGGCGCGACAGCCCGCCGCAGGCGTGGATCACGCTGGCCGGGCCGGCGCTGATCGAGGCCAGCGTCGCGGAACTGGAGCGTCGTGCGGCGCAGCACGGCAGCCGTGCCGCGGCGCTGCGCGCGATGCCGCTGTTCGGCGTGCCCTTCGCGGTGAAGGACAACATCGACGTCGCGGGGCTGCCGACCACCGCCGCATGCCCCGCGTTCGCGCACACACCGCTGGCGCACGCCCATTCGGTGGCGAAGCTGATCGCCGCCGGCGCGGTCTGCGTCGGCAAGACCAACCTCGACCAGTTCGCCACCGGCCTGGTCGGCGCGCGTTCACCGTACGGGCGTCCGAGCAGCACCTTCTCGGCCGAGCGCATCAGCGGCGGGTCCAGCTCGGGCTCGGCGGTCGCCGTCTCGCGCGGCGACGTGCCCTTCGCGCTCGGCACCGACACCGCCGGTTCCGGCCGCGTGCCGGCCGGCTTCAACAACCTCGTCGGGCTGAAACCGACGCCGGGGCGGGTCGGCAACAGCGGCGTGGTGCCGGCCTGCCGCAGCGTCGACTGCGTCTCGGTGCTCGCGCTGACCGTCGCCGATGCCGCCGAGGTGCTGGCGCTGATGGAAGGCCCGGACGCGGCCGACGCGTACAGCGCGTTCCGCCTCGGTGCGGCGCAGACTGCACCCGCCCTGCGCATCGGCGTGCCGGCCGCACCGGTGTTCGCCGGCGACGCCGGCTACGCGCCGTGCTTCGAGCAGGCGCTGGCGCAGGCGCGCGCGCTCGGCCACACCATCGTTCCGATCGACTTCGGGCCGCTGCTGGCCATCGCCAAGCTGCTGTATGGCGGGCCCTGGGTGGCCGAACGCCACACGGTGGTGCAGGATCTGCTGGCGCGCGACCCGGCCGCGCTCGACGCCACGGTGCGCGCGGTGATCGAGGCGGCGAAGCAGTTCAGCGCGACCGATGCGTTCCGGGCCCAGTACGTGCTGCGCGAGGCCCAGCGCGACACGGCGAAGCTGTGGCAGCAGATCGACCTGCTGATGGTGCCGACCGCGCCGGCGCACCCGACCCATGCCGACATCGATGCCGATCCGCTCGGCGCGAACACGCTGCTGGGCACTTACACGAACTTCGTCAACCTGCTCGGCTGGTGCGCGCTCGCGCTGCCGGCCGGGTTCACAGCCGGCGGCCTGCCGTTCGGCGTGACCTTCATCGCGCCGGGCGCGGCCGACGCCGCGCTGGCGCGCTTCGGCCAGCGCTGGCAAGCGCGCGTGGCCCTGCCGCTGGGCGCGACGGGCCGGCCGTTCGCGGCCGATGCGGCCGAGCCGGCCGCCGCATGGCCCGCGAGCCAGACGAGCCTGCCGATCGCGGTGGTCGGCGCGCACCTCAGCGGCCTGCCGCTGAACGGCCAGCTCATCGAACGCGGCGCGACGCTGCGCGAGGCGACGCAAACCGCAGCGCACTACCGCCTGTTCGCGCTGCCGGACACCACGCCGCCGAAGCCCGGTCTGCGGCGCGCCGGCGCGGGCGAGGCCGGCGCCGCGATCGTCGTCGAGGTCTGGGACATGCCCATCGCCGAGGTCGGCTCGTTCCTTGCGTTGATCCCGCCGCCGCTCGGCCTGGGCAGCCTGGAACTCGCCGACGGCCGCTGGGTGCACGGTTTCGTCTGCGAGGCGCACGCCCTCGTCGGTGCGCGCGACGTGACCGCATTCGGCGGCTGGCGCGCGTTCATCCGGGCCGGCGGCAACGCAGCGCCGCGCTGAGCCTGTGCCCCTTCGTCATTTCAACGGGAGTTCCGCATGAGTCACAGACCGTCCGATGCCGGCGCCACGCGCCGCCACCTGCTGCGCGCCGCCGCCTGCGGCACCGCACTCGCCAGCCTCGGCGTCCCCGCGCTGGTGCGCGCGCAGGGCGGGCCGAAGATCCGCGTCGGCTACTGGCCGGTCGCGGCCGGGCTGCCGTTCTTTGCGGCGGTCGAGAAGGGCTACTTCAAGGAGGCCGGCCTCGACGTCGAGGCGCTCAAGTTCGCCGGCGCCCAGCAGGTGATGGAGGCGATGCTCTCCGGCCGCTCCGACGGCAGCGCCAACGGCACCGGCTCGGCGAACCTGGCGATCGGCGAGATCGCGCAGCCGGGCCTGTTCAAGATCTTCGCGACGAATCCGAGCAATGCGAAGCACGTGCTCGAGGAGTTCCTGCTGCCCAAGGACAGCCCGGTCAAGACGATGGCCGAGCTGAAGGGCAAGCGCGTCGCCTCCGGCCCCGGCATCCAGAACGTCACGCTCGCCAAGACGATGCTCGAGCGCGCCGGTGCCGGTGCGATGAGCGTCACCGAGCTGCCGATCGGCCAGCACGTCGCAGCGCTCGCGGCCGGCCAGATCGACGCCGCCTACACGCTCGAGCCGACCGGCACGATCGGCCGACTGAACGGCACGACGCGCGTGCTCGAGGCCGGCGTCGTCGCCCACTACATCCTGGGCGATCCGATGGCGCCCTGGCACGGCGGTTCGGCGAGCCTGACGAGCGAGTTCATCAAGAAGAACCCGACCGAGGCGAAGAAGTTCATCGCCGCCTACGCGAAGGGCATCGAGCTCGTGCGCACCAAGCCCGACGAGGCGCGCCAGTTCATGAAGGGCTACACCGCGATCGAGGGCGCGCTGACCAACGAGGTGCCGCTCGCCTCGTACATGCTCTACAACGAGTTCAAGGCCAGCGACGTGGCGTACTTCCAGAAGTTCTACGACCTGTTCTCGGACAAGGGCATCTTCGAGAAGAAGGTCGCGGTCGAGCCGCTGCTCTACAAGGCCTGAGCGATGGGCGATTCATCCACCACCGCGGCCGCCGCCAAGCCGTGGAGCGGCTCGACCGACGCCACGGCCGCCCCCGCGCAGTTCTCGTGGGGGCGGCTGCTGCCCTTCGTCGGTCCGGTCGCGCTGTTCATCGTCTGGGACCTGGTCGTGCGCGCCGGGATGATCAAGGCGATCCTGCTGCCCACGCCCTGGGACACGCTGCATGCGCTCGTCGTCGGCCTGGCCGGCGGGCCGCTGCTGACCGACTTCGCGGTCACGGTGCTGCGCACGCTCGAGGCCTTCCTGATCGCCGCGGTCGTCGGCGTGCCGCTGGGCGTGCTGCTGGGCAGCAACGAGAAGGCCTACCGCAGCGTCGAGTTCCTGATCGACTTCTTCCGCTCGACGCCGAGCTCGGCGCTGATCCCGCTGTTCCTGCTGATCTTCGGCGTCTCGGACGTCAACAAGGTCGCGATCGCCGCGTTCGGCGCGCTGCTGATCGTGCTGTTCAACAGCGCTTACGGCGTGATCAACGCACGCAAGCAGCGCGTGATGGCGGCCAAGGTGATGGGGGCGTCGCGCTGGCAGATCTTCAAGGACGTGCTGATCTGGGAAAGCCTGCAGCCCACCTTCGTCGGCCTGCGCTCGGCCGTTTCGATGGCGCTCGTGATCGTGATCGTGGCCGAGATGTTCATCGGCTCCGACAACGGCCTGGGCCACCGCATCATCGACGCGCAGCAAGTGCTGAACGTGAAGAGCATGTACGCGGCGATCCTGGCGGCGGGGGCGCTTGGTTACGCGCTGAACGTGCTGTTCCTGATCGCGGAACGCAAGATCGTGCATTGGAGCGGGCGGTGAGGGTGAACGTCCTTCGACTGTCGGCGCGGGATCAGGCCGGTGGGGCGCACTGCTCCGCTCATGTCCTCCGTCGCCGGCCTGCGGCCAGCGCCTCCCCCTTGACTTCGCTGCGCAGTACGCCCCACCGGCCTGATCCAGTCGCACCGGAGTCCTTCGACGGCATGCCCCACGGGTGTTTCGCAGCGGGCACGGGGTGGCCGGCGGAGCGAAGTCAAGGAGGAGGCCCGGGCGCAGCCCGGGCCGGAGGACATGCGCGCAGTCGGCCGCCCCGTGTCCGCTGCGCACTCAAGCGTCACACGACGCAACGTGCAACACCGAGGAGGCCTTGACATGTCGACCGTACTGAACGCCACCGTGATCGCCGACGTACCCGAGCGCCCCTTCGAGCCCGGCCCGGCCGGCACCCACATCACGATCCGCGGACTGACGAAATATTTCGCCGGCTGGCCGCTGTACGAAAACTTCGACCTCGACATTCCGAAGAGCCGCATCGTCTCGGTGTTCGGACCGAACGGCTGCGGCAAGTCGACGCTGATCAACATGATCGCCGGGCTGATTCCCATCGACTCGGGCCAGATCCTGTTCGACGGCAAGAGCCTGAAAGACACCAAGATCGGCTACGTGTTCCAGAACTACCGCGAAGCGATGTTCCCGTGGATGCGCACCATCGACAACATCGCCTACCCGCTGGTGCTCGAAG
>JAYSLR010000705.1:0-1532 GCA_043725365.1 Rhizobacter sp.
CCGGGCATGAACGTGGCCGAGAACCTGCTGCTCGCGGGCGGCCGCACGCCGGCGCTGATCGACTGGAAGAAGGAGCGCGCGGCGCTGCAGGCCTTCCTCGCGACCACGCCGTTCCGGCTCGACCTCGACGCCACGCCGGCCGGCCTGGCCGCCGGCGAGAAGCAGAAGCTCGAGTTGCTGAAGCAGCTCTATCTGAAGCCGCGCCTGCTGATCCTGGACGAGCCGACCTCGGTGCTGACGCCGCAGGAGGCCGACGAGGTGCTCGCCTACGTGCGCGCGGTCGCGCGGCGCGGCGAGTGCACGGTGCTGATGATCACGCACAAGTTTCGCGAGGTGATGGCGTATGCCGACGAGGTCACGGTGCTGCGGCGCGGCAAGCGGGTGCACGGCGCGCGCGTGGTCGGCACCACGCCCGAGCAGCTCGCGCAGGCGATGATCGGCGAGTCGGCCGCGGGCGCCTCGGCGATCGTCGCCGAAGGCAGCGCCGCGCCGCGCGCCGCGACCCCCGCCGATGCCGCGGTCGCGTTACAGGTCGATGGCCTGAGTGCGATGGGCGACCGCGGCCCGCTCGCGGTGCAGGGCCTGAGCCTGACGGTGCGCAAGGGCGAGATCCTGGGCATCGCCGGCGTCTCGGGCAACGGCCAGCGCGAGCTGGTCGAGGCGCTGGTCGGGCAGCGGTCGCGCACCGCCGGCACGGTTCAGGTCGTCGGCCGACCCTACCTCGCGAGGCGTGCCGAGAACCGCGTGCTGCAGCTGCGCGCACTGCCCGAGGAACCGCTGCGCAACGCCTGCGTCGGCGAGCTCTCGGTGGCGCAGAACATGGCGCTGCGCGACTTCGACGAAGCACCGCTGAAACGCGGTGGCTGGCTGCGCTTTCCGGCCTGGCGCGAACGCGCGCGCGCGTGGATCGCCGAGTACGGCGTCAAGACGCGCGGCGAGAACGCGCCGATCGCGAGCCTGTCGGGCGGCAACGTGCAACGCGCGGTGCTGGCGCGCGAGCTCGCCGGCCGGATCAACGTGCTGATCGCCGCGAACCCGGTGTTCGGGCTGGACTTCGCGGCCGTCGCCGAGATCCACGCGCGCATCCTGCAGGTGCGCGCGAAGGGCGGCGCGGTGCTGCTGATCAGCGAGGACCTGGACGAACTGCTCGAACTCAGCGACCGCATCGCGGTGATGAGCGAGGGCCGCATCGTGTTCGAGACGCCCGCCGCGGGTGCCGACCGGCGCGTCATCGGCTCGCACATGGGCGGCGGCGATCACGGCCACGCCACCCTGCCGGAGGCGGCGTGATGACGACCGCCACGATCCCGATTGCCGCAACGCCGTTCCCGTACCCGTTCGCGCTCGAGCGGACCGCGCTGGTGGTGATCGACATGCAGCGCGACTTCGTCGAACCCGGCGGCTTCGGCGCCTCGCTCGGCAACGACGTGTCGCTGCTGCACAGCGCGATCGGGCCGATCGCGGCGCTGCTCGCCGCGTGGCGCGCGCGCGGCTGGCCGATCGTGCACACGCGCGAGGCGCACCTGAGCGAC
>JAYSLR010000706.1:0-5839 GCA_043725365.1 Rhizobacter sp.
CCCCAAGCCGTTCATCTGGACCAAAAGCGCTCGCGACATCCTGCAGAAGGTCATTCGCGCCAACAGCCGCTTAAGTTCCAAACAAAACGAAACACTGCATTAGCGACGCGCAGCCCTCCGCATTCGGCGGAGCCGTGCGCACGTGCGTCGTGCCTGGTGCTCCGTGGTCCACTTCGAGCACGGCATGAAAGACTCTCTCCGCCAACAATTCGAACGCCTCGCGATGCGCCTCTCGGAGCTCGACGCGACGCTCGCCGATCCGCATGTGGCCGGCGACATGACGCGCTACCGCGCGCTCTCGCGCGAGCATGCCGAGGTGGCCGGGCTGGTCGAGCGCTTCCGGCGCTTCGAGCAGCGCGAACGCGATCTGGCCGACGCGCAGCAGATGGCCTCCGACCCCGAGATGGCCGAGCTGGCGCAGCAGGAGATGGCCGAGGCGCGCGCCGATGTCGAGCGCCTGCACCTCGAGCTGCAGACCGCGCTGCTGCCGCGCGACCCCGACGACGCGCGCAACGCCTTCGTCGAGATCCGCGCCGGCACCGGCGGCGACGAATCGGCGCTGTTCGCCGCCGACCTGGCGCGCATGTACCTGCGCCACTGCGAGCGCCGCGGCTGGAAATCGGAGGTGATGAGCGAGAGCGTCAGCGACCTCGGCGGCTACAAGGAAGTGGTGCTGCGCATCGAAGGCGACGACGTGTACGCGCGGCTCAAATTCGAGTCCGGCGGCCACCGCGTGCAACGCGTGCCGGTGACGGAGACGCAGGGCCGCATCCACACCAGCGCCTGCACGGTCGCGGTGCTGCCCGAGCCGGACGAGGCCGAGGAGGTGACGCTGAACCCGGCGGACCTGCGCATCGACACCTTCCGCGCCAGCGGTGCCGGTGGCCAGCACGTCAACAAGACCGACAGCGCAATCCGCATCACGCACCTGCCCACCGGTATCGTCGCCGAGTGCCAGGACGACCGCTCGCAGCATCGCAACAAGGCCAAGGCCATGGCGGTGCTGACCGCGCGGCTGCGCGACAAGGACCGCAGCGAGCGCGCCGCGAAGGACGCCGCCACCCGCAAGGGGTTGATCGGCAGCGGCGACCGCAGCGACCGCATCCGGACCTACAACTTCCCGCAGGGGCGGCTGACCGATCACCGCATCAACCTGACCTTGTACAAGCTGCAGCTGATCCTCGACGGCGACCTCGACGACGTGACCGACGCGCTGCAGGCCGCGCAGTCGGCGCAGCAACTGGCGGCCCTGGAGGCCGGCGAGGCATGAACGCAGCGGCGCCGACGGTGGCCGAGGCGCTGCGCACGGCGAAGTCGCAGGGCCTGGACCGGCTGGACGCGCAGCTGCTGCTCGCGCACGTCCTCGCGCGCCCGCGCAGCTGGCTGATGGCGCACGACGACGACGCGCTCGACGGCGCCCAGCGCCAAGCCTGGCAGGCCCTGGTGGCTCGCCGCCTGGCCGGCGAGCCGCTCGCCTACCTGGTCGGCGCGAAGGAGTTTCACGGCCTGCACTTGCAGGTCGACGCGAACGTGCTGGTGCCGCGCCCCGAGACCGAGCTGCTGGTGGACTGGGCCGTCGAGCAGCTGGCGGCGATGCGGCTCGCGCGGCCGCGCGTCGTCGACCTGGGCACCGGCAGCGGCGCGATCGCGCTGGCGGTCAAGCACGCTTGCCCTTCGGCCGAGGTGCTGGCCACCGATATCGACGCGGCCGCGCTGCGCGTCGCGCAGGCGAACGCGGCACGCCTCGAGCTGCTCGTCGAATGGCATGAGGGCAGCTGGTGGAACGCGATCGACGGCGGCCGCTTCGAGCTGATCCTCAGCAACCCGCCGTACATCGCCGGCGGCGATCCACACCTCGCCGCGCTCCGACACGAGCCGATGCTCGCGCTGACCCCCGGCGGCGACGGGCTGGACGCGCTGCGCGCCATCGTCGCCGGCGCGTCCGATCGCCTGGCGCCCGGCGGCTGGCTGCTGCTGGAGCACGGCTACGACCAGGCCGACGCGGTGCAGGCGCTGTTGCGCGCGCACGGCTTCGCGGCCATCGAGACGCGACACGACCTGGGCGGCCAGCCGCGCTGCACCGGCGGCCGACGCTGATCGCGGGCGTCCGTGACGAAAACCACATCGAGCCGTCGGCCTGGGGGGTGAGATTCGCAACACGGGCGACTTTCGACGGCGTACGATGAACTCGCAGTGCCGAGGCGGAACGCCACCGCACCGCGATGCCGGACCCTGATGTCGAAAGGAGCCTGCGATGCGCAATTCAGCGTGGATGCTTGCCGGGGTGATCGCCCTCGGCGCGGCCCCCGTTCTGGCCGCCGACGGTGACAACGGCGTGGCATCGGGCTCGGGCGAGTTCCTGCTGGCGCGCTGGCAGGGTCGCCTGTCGCTCGGCACGGCATCGGCGCCGTGGCGCCTGGGCGCCGACAACCCGGCGCCCACGCTCAGCAGCGCCAGCCTGATGGGCGACTATTACTTCAGCCGCTGGCTGACCGGCCCACAGTCACTCGGCGGCTTTCGCGCCACCAGTGGGCTGATCTTCGGCCCGCGCTCGCTGCTCGGTACCGGCCAGCCCGGTTTCGCGCCGGGCAGCACGTTCAGCATCGGCACCCGCGCGATCAGCCGTGCCGTCGCGCCCTACGCCGGCGACCCGGCGGGCGACAGCGCGACGCTGCCCTACCTCGGTTTCGGCTACACCGGGCTGTCCCTGCGCAACGGCTGGAGCTTCAGCGCCGATCTCGGCCTGGTGGCGCAGAACGCCAACGGCGCCGCGCGCCTCGGGCGAGGTCTTTACGGCGGTCAAAGCCTGGACGACGCGGTGCGCGACCTGCGGATGACACCGCTGCTCCAGCTCGGCGTCTCGTACTCGTTCTGAGCCCGGGCGCCGGCCGGGGCCTTGCGCCCGGCGAGTTCGGCGAGCCGTCGGTTTGCCGTATAACGTCGGCTGTTCCCCAATTCTTGCGAGCCAGTTCACCATGAGCGACGTTCAACAGCGCATCGACGACATCGTCAAGGGCCACCGCGTGGTGCTCTTCATGAAGGGCACTTCACAGTTCCCCCAGTGCGGCTTCTCGGGCCGCGCCGTGCAGGTCCTGAAGGCCTGCGGCGTGAGCGACCTGACCACGGTCAACGTGCTCGAGGACGAGGGCATCCGCCAGGGCATCAAGGACTACGCGCAGTGGCCGACGATCCCGCAGCTCTACGTCAACGGCGAATTCGTCGGCGGCTCGGACATCATGATGGAGATGTACCAGGCCGGCGAACTGCAGCCGCTGCTGAACGCTTGACTGCATCGCCCGCCGCGCGCGTCGTCGTCGGCATCACCGGCGCCAGCGGCGCGGTGTATGCGCTGCGGCTGCTGCAGCGGCTGAAGGCGGCCGGCGCGCAGACGCACCTGGTCGCGAGCCCGGCCGGCGTGCTCAACGTCCACCACGAACTCGGCCTGGACCGCCGCGCGCTGGAAGCGCTGGCCGACCACGCCTACAACCCCGCGGACATCGGCGCGTGCATCGCCAGCGGCTCGTTCGCGACCGACGCGATGGTCGTCGTGCCGTGCTCGATGCGCACGCTCGGCGCGGTCGCGCACGGCTTGTCCGACAACCTGCTGACGCGCGCCGCCGACGTGGTGCTGAAAGAGCGCCGCCGGCTCGTGCTGATGGTGCGCGAGACGCCGTTCAATTTGGCGCACCTGCGCAACATGACGGCCGTGACGGAAATGGGCGGTGTGATCTTCCCGCCGCTGCCGGCGTTCTACCACCTGCCGCAGAGCATCGACGAGCTGGTCGACGACACGGTCGAGCGTGTGCTCGCGCTGATCGGCGTCGCCGGCGCGGCGCCCAGGGCCTGGGCCGGCCTGTAGCCGCTCAGGCCACCGGCGGCTTGTAGAGCCACTGGCGCTGCGACGCGAACACCGCGTCCGGGTATTCGGGGCGGCCGCGGCTGCCGTTGTAACGGCCCAGCGCCAGGTACAGATCGCCGCGCTCCAGGTCCAGGTAGTGGCGCAGGATCACGCAACCGAAGCGCAGGTTGGTCTGCATGTGAAACAGCCGCGCCGGGTCGCCGTCGCCGATCAGCCGCGCCCAGAACGGCATCACCTGCATGTAGCCGCGCGCGCCGGCGCGGCTGACCGCGTACTTGCGGAAGCCGCTCTCGACCTGGACCAGACCGAGCGTCAACGCAGGCTCCAACCCGGCGCGGGTGCTCTCGTACCACGCGGTCTCCAGGAACTCGACCCGCCGCAGATGCTCGGATTCGCGCTTGCGCAGACGGCCACTCATCTCGCCGAGCCAGCGCAGATAGGCGAGGCGCGCGTCCATCGTGTCGAACGACGGCCGCGGCGGCGCGCTGTCGTGGATGGCCGCGGTCAACGCCGATCGAACCGCGTTGGCGAGCGGCTCTTCGACCTGGGCGCCGGCCCAGGCCCGCTCCGGCAGCAGACTGGCCAGCGGTGCTGCCGCCGCCGCGACGACGATCCCGCGCCGCGCTCTCCCGGTCCGGGAGAGAAAGCCGCTCATGCGTCGAGCTTGGCCTTCAGCGACGGCAGCACCTCGGCGATCGCCATCGCGGTCGCCTGCGCGTCACGCCGGCCCTGGTATTCGGCCTGCCCTTCCTTCAGCCCGCGGTCGGACAGCACGACACGGTGCGGCACGCCGATCAGCTCCCAGTCGGCGAACATCGCGCCGGGGCGCTCGCCGCGGTCGTCGAGCATCACATCGATGCCGGCGGCCCGAAGTTCGTCGTGCAGACGATCGGCGGCGGCCTTCACGTCGGCGGAGCGGTCGTAGCCGATCGGGCAGATCACGACCGTGAACGGGGCGATCGCAACCGGCCAGACAATGCCGCGCGCGTCGAAGTTCTGCTCGATCGCCGCGCCGAGGATGCGCGTCACGCCGATGCCGTAGCAGCCCATCTGCATCAGCTGCGGCTTGCCGGCTTCGTCGAGGAAGGTCGCGTTCATCTTCTCGCTGTAGTACGCGCCGAGCAGGAACACGTGGCCGACCTCGATGCCGCGCTGGATCGCCAGCACCCCCTCGCCGTCGGGCGACGGGTCGCCGGCGACAACGTTGCGGATGTCGGCCACGAGATCCGGCTCGGGCAGGTCGCGACCCCAGTTGACCCCGGTGTAGTGGAAGTCGGCGTCGTTCGCACCGCAGACGAAGTCGCTCATCTGCGCGACGGTGCGGTCGGCAACCACCTTGACAGGCAGCTTCATCCCGATCGGTCCGAGGTAGCCCGGCTTGCAGCCGAAATGGGCCTCGATCTCGGCGCCGGTGGCGAAACGGAAACCCTGGTTCAAACCGTCGAGCTTGCCCGCCTTGATCTCGTTCAGCGCATGGTCGCCGCGCACCAGCAGCAGCCACACGGTGGTCTTGGACACATCGCCGGCCGCGTCGGTCTCGTCGGTCGCCAGCACCAGCGACTTGACCGTGCGCTGCAGCGGCAATCCCAGCAGTTCGGCCACGTCTTCGCAGGTGCTCTTGCCCGGCGTCGCCGTCTTCACCAGCGGCGTCGTCGGTGTGCCACGCGGCGCGCTCGGCGCCACGGCCTCGGCCATCTCGATGTTGGCCGCGTAGTCCGATGTCGGGCAATAGATGATCGCGTCTTCACCGGTGTCGGCGATGACCTGGAACTCATGCGAGCGCACACCGCCGATCGAGCCGTTGTCGGCGGCGACGGCGCGGAACTGCAGGCCCATGCGCTCGAAGATGCGCGTGTAGGCGGCGAACATCTGGTCGTAGCTCTTGCTCGCAGCCTCGACGTCGCGGTCGAAGGAGTAGGCGTCCTTCATCGTGAACTCGCGCCCGCGCATCACGCCGAAGCGCGGCCGGCGCTCGTCGCG